>NZ_JBWKUH010000087.1:0-249 GCF_059420745.1 Sphingobacterium sp. GW821-FHT03E03 | reverse complement strand
CGTTTTTATCCTGATAAAAAAAGTGATGATAATTTCCTGAAAAATGGAAAATTATCAATGATAGACGTCCTCACCAAAAATCTGTTCGTTTATAGCTATGATAATGGTAAGAGCAGTTACAATGCCCCCACAGCTTTCAAATCACCAAAAGGCTCAACAAAGAAAGCTGCCTATGAAGTTCAGTGCAGGCAGGAGGGTACCTGTGTATGGAGCACATACTGCAATGGTGTAGGCTATATTTCGACGAGT
>NZ_JBWKUH010000086.1:0-258 GCF_059420745.1 Sphingobacterium sp. GW821-FHT03E03 | reverse complement strand
TAGAGTCTTGCCCAGAAGGCTCTGAATCTGCCACAAAGTCATTGTTTTTACAAGAGAATAGAAGTAAAAATACTCCCCAGGATAAAAAAAGCTTCATTGTTTTCATAATTTTTGTTTAAAATTTTTAGTTTAAAAAAATACTGTTTAATACTTGTAAATTCTATATCTAAGGCCTAAACTTGCCATTCTATTATTAAAAGTCGTAAGCTTTAATTGCTGATTATTACCATCTTTCAAAAATGTCCTCTCATTACCTGA
>NZ_JBWKUH010000085.1:0-259 GCF_059420745.1 Sphingobacterium sp. GW821-FHT03E03 | reverse complement strand
ATATCTCTGATCTTGGATCGAATTGAACGAATTGCTTGAATTTGTTCATGACTTTCGTTTTGCCTACTCGTCACGCTTACATGATTGTGTTTTCTTAAAGAACTTCTGCGCTTCAACTTCCGTATCCGCTATATTCCGATGAGCATTGCGCTCCTCTTTATCTTTTTATCTTTCCCTCCGTTTCCGTTGGGACTGCAAAGATAGAAATCTTTTCCGAACTTCCAAAAAACTTTTGAAGTTTTTTTTCTCTTCCTTTTTT
>NZ_JBWKUH010000084.1:0-272 GCF_059420745.1 Sphingobacterium sp. GW821-FHT03E03 | reverse complement strand
TTCCCAGGAACCTGTAGCTATCCTACGGATTATACAGACTGTGATTATAATGTATCATGGAGCAATGATCGGATGATCTACAATACAGTCTGCGAAAACGTCTGGGTTCCAGATCCCCCAACTGATGGAGGAATAACTAATCCAATTACTCCTCCAACTCCAAAACAAATAATGTTACAGGAAACTAAAAATACCGACTGCGACGGAGTAACTCGGGCAAATCAACTGTCAAGAAATCAGGATTTCAGGAATAGGGTAAATGAAATTAGAAA
>NZ_JBWKUH010000083.1:0-272 GCF_059420745.1 Sphingobacterium sp. GW821-FHT03E03 | reverse complement strand
CTGCTAATTTCATTAACCCTATTCCTGAAATCCTGATTTCTTGACAGTTGATTTGCCCGAGTTACACCGTCGCAGTCGGTATTTTTAGTTTCCTGTAACATTATTTGTTTTGGAGTTGGAGGAGTAATTGGATTAATTGTTCCTCCATCAGTTGGGGGATCTGGAACCCAGACGTTTTCGCAAACAGTATTGTAGATCATCCGATCATTGCTCCATGATACATTATAATCACAGTCTGTATAATCAGTAGGATAGCTACAGGTTCCTGGGAG
>NZ_JBWKUH010000082.1:0-284 GCF_059420745.1 Sphingobacterium sp. GW821-FHT03E03 | reverse complement strand
CGCAGTAAATTTGGCATACATCTAAAACCCGGGAATTACCTGGTCTACGGGCTATTGATCGATATCGGCCTGGTGCGGGATATCATCTACCAGCATGGACATTTTCTCACCGAATTAAAAAACGCACGGAAAAGGGACAAAACCAGTCTTTACCAGACTGCCTTATGGCCGATCAGGGACCTTACGAACTATCAACTAAACCGGATTGAAACAATCTTCTTCACTTATAGCAAACAAAACGAGGCAAGGGTAATCGAGCAGATTTACCTATTATTCGATATCGC
>NZ_JBWKUH010000081.1:0-351 GCF_059420745.1 Sphingobacterium sp. GW821-FHT03E03 | reverse complement strand
ATCGGAAGCTGACCTGAGGCCTTAGGGGGTAGGCTTCCGGGCAGGCAAAGCGGACAAACGATACGCGAAACGTCGGAATGGCTCACAGGGTGCCTGCCTGCTACTCTGTGCAACCAGGAGCCTCCGAGCTGGCAAAGCAGGATAAATGCGAAGGCAGCAAAACAGCTCCGGGAGAGAAATCTGAAGCAGAAAGGCCGGGAATGAGGCGGCTTCCAGGGCAGCTTTCTCTTATTCTTTTGATTGGGGTACTGACTCCTTAACGGTTTTTAGCCAAAAAGCACAGCACTAGCTAATAGAAAACATTAAGGATACCCTAGAATAAGAAGCCGGGATTGGAAAGATCGAATGTGG
>NZ_JBWKUH010000080.1:0-422 GCF_059420745.1 Sphingobacterium sp. GW821-FHT03E03 | reverse complement strand
AATTTCGTGAATTACGGTTGATTCATCAGCACCAGATGTTAAATTAATCAACTGTTCTCCTCCAACCATTCCTATTTTGGAATTATTCCCATCAGAAGTATTAAATTTCACATAATTAGAATTGGAGCTGGTACGAACAGCGAAGGTTAATGGTGTATTAGATGACAACCAACTTATTGCGGAATTAATATTTGCTTTTAGACCATTAGAAACATTACCGTTGAATGTATAATAAATTTTTCCATTGGGCCATAACTTTACAAAATCCGAGGTGATTAAACTTTTAGGCTTAACTTCCGCATTATAATATGAGAGATAATTAAATTGATCTTTGGAAAGAATAATATCTTCTGATAGAAAATATTGATTATTCGTTTCAAGTACCCTTATATTTTCATTTTTTATTTTAAATGTATGCCAAA
>NZ_JBWKUH010000079.1:0-435 GCF_059420745.1 Sphingobacterium sp. GW821-FHT03E03 | reverse complement strand
GGAAAGGTAGAATTTTTCCCCGTTGGCAACGACCAAAAAAAGAGTATTATTAACAGTCTGTACTGAAATTTCTTTTTCATTCAGCTGTCCTGACCCAATCAATGGAATTAGGGTATATTGTGTGGAGTCATTGATTTGGGAGGATTTTGCATTTTCCCATTGTGGGATATATTTAATTATAAGCCCACTTTTTAAGCTATCACTTGTTCGTGACTCAATGGACATTTTTTCGTAGCTTTCTTTTATTTCAGCTATACTCGCAAAAGTATTTGTCTTTTGACTATTGAGGACGATATCCTTCCTACATCCCTGATATGCAAAGATAGAAAGAATAGAGAGAAACAAAATAATACTTGTTCTCAAATTAAATGTTGTTTTTCGAAATCTCATTTTTCGTATTGATTAATATTACAAATAATACTGTTTAATATTAAG
>NZ_JBWKUH010000078.1:0-457 GCF_059420745.1 Sphingobacterium sp. GW821-FHT03E03 | reverse complement strand
GATTCTGTCATCAACTAGGCGTAAAAAGGAAGCAATTTTTTGTTGTTCGAGAAATGGTGGAAAACATATCTTCATTGCTGAAATCATATCCATTCTTACTGAATCTACCGAATTTTTCGCAGATAACTTTCTTACTCTATCGTAAAATTTTTCAGAAAACAACTGATATATGTATTTGCCGCAGTACCCTTTTTGAAAATTTCTTAAAGCATATACCCGCTGATGAAAATCAAATTTCCCATTTATATAATGGAAGTTTTTGCCAACCCCAACACCGTCACCGGAAGTGAGAATTGCTTCCCCATCGTAAGAGTAGCTGTCAATTCTTTCCACAGTATTTGAACGAACAAAAAAAGGATACTTTCCATCTTCTATTTTATTTTGAGTGTCTTTGTTTCCTGTTTTAATTTCACATACTTCCCCCAGCTTCTTCGTCTCCCACTCACCGTCAAACTCA
>NZ_JBWKUH010000077.1:0-499 GCF_059420745.1 Sphingobacterium sp. GW821-FHT03E03 | reverse complement strand
CAGCCAGCTGCTCACCCGGCAGAACTGTTATGTGGACACAGCTCTCTATGCTCACTATAGTGATGGCGACTGCAGGAAGAAATTGTTTTTTGTAAAAGAGGGAGAAAAGAGAGTAAAATTCAGAGGCAGTTTTGCGGAGGATAACGACATTCAGTTTACGGGGAGTACCATCGGTGAGATGTACCTGACTTTTGCGGAGGCTTCATTGAAGATATTGGGTAAAAAGGGGGATGTGATCGAGAAATTGAATTATTTTCTAAAATCGAGATATGAAACAGGCAAAAGTCCCGATATCCCGAGTGGGGAGGAAGAGTTGAGAGATCTTATCCTTAATGAAAGAAGGAAGGAACTTATCTTTCGCAATAGGCGATACGAGGATGTAAGACGACTGAACTTAGAAGGTGATAATATTACTTTTGCACGCAAACTGGCAGGCAGGGAATATCAATTGAAGCCCAATTCATTGGGGTATGCACTTTTGATTCCATTAGAAGCAATT
>NZ_JBWKUH010000076.1:0-499 GCF_059420745.1 Sphingobacterium sp. GW821-FHT03E03 | reverse complement strand
TAGCCAGCTGCTCACCCGGCAGAACTGTTATGTGGACACAGCTCTCTATGCTGGCTATAGTGATGGCGACCGCAGGAAGAAATTGTTTTTTGTAAAAGAGGGAGAAAAGAAAGTAAAATTCAGGGGTAGTTTTGCACAGGATAACGACATTCAGTTTACGGGGAGTACAATCGGTGAGATGTACCTGACTTTTGCGGAGGCTTCATTGAAGATATCGGGTAAAAAGGGGGATGTGATCGAGAAATTGAATTATTTTCTAAAATCGAGATATGAAACAGGCAAATGTCCCGATATCCCGAACGGGGAGGAAGAGTTGAGAGATCTTATCCTTAATGAAAGAAGGAAGGAACTTATCTTTCGCAATAGGCGATACGAGGATGTAAGACGACTGAACCTAGAAGGGTATAATATTACTTTTACACGTAAACTGGCCGGTAGAGAATACCTATTGAAACCTAACGCATTAGCATATGCACTTTTGATCCCGTTGGAAGCTATC
>NZ_JBWKUH010000075.1:0-523 GCF_059420745.1 Sphingobacterium sp. GW821-FHT03E03 | reverse complement strand
CGGGTTTGAAGGAGAGTGGAAAACTAAGAAGTTGGGAGAAATCACCGAAAAAGTAAACAGTGGAAAAACACCGTTAGGCGGTGAGTCTGTATATACCAAGGAAGGTGTACTTTTTATACGCAGTCAGAATGTCAATAATGACAAGTTGGAATTGGAAAATTCTACATTTATTCCAGAATCGGTAAATAATCAAATGCGAAACAGCATTGTAAAATCTAATGACATATTGCTTAACATAACTGGGGCATCGTTAGGGCGTAGCTGCGTGGTACCTAGTCGTTTTAATATAGGAAATGTCAATCAGCATGTTTGTATTATTAGATTGACTCCAAAATATAATCCGAGATTCGTTCAGTCTATCTTTTCTTCGAAGAAAGGGCAGGCTGTCTTTAATAGTTTACAAACAGGAAGCGGACGAGAGGGGTTAAATTTTGAAAGCATTAAAGGTATTAAGCTGTCTTTACCTAGTTTTGAAGAACAATTTCATATAGCATCATTTTTGTCGCTCATTAACGAACGAATA
>NZ_JBWKUH010000074.1:0-650 GCF_059420745.1 Sphingobacterium sp. GW821-FHT03E03 | reverse complement strand
TATTAAGTTACTGTATACCTATATTTAAATTTGTGTTATATTTAAAAAAAACATCACTAACGACCAAAGAGACCAAAAAAATAATGATTACTTTTTTGAAAATTAATACAATTTAATTTGAATGCTGTCTTATATAATGGAGCGTTATTTTGGATAACTAGAAAATTGGCAGTATAGAAAAAACGAATAAAAAAGGGGGTTAAAACCCCTTAATTTTGGTTAGTGAAAAAACTTTAATAAAGTCTATATTTTTCATCATTTCAGGCGGATAATTGGGTACTACACTCAGGAAAAACACTCCGTATAGTAGCGGAGAAACCATGGAGATTATCGGTCGCTGTAATCAGCATATCCTCTACGCCCCGGGATTTCAGGTCTGTCAGGATTCCCATCCAAAAACTGGCACTTTCATTCTTGCCCAGCCACATGCCCAGAACTTCTTTATAGCCATCCCGGTTCAGGCCCACAGCAAGATAAATGGTCTTGTTGACCACTTTGGAATTCTCCCTGACCTTAAAAACAATGCCATCCATCCAGACAATCAGATATACGTTGTCCAGCGGGCGGTTTTGCCAGGCGATCACATCACCCGCCACACGGTCGGTAATCCGGGAAATCGTCGATTCAGAAAGGTCAAATCCATACACATC
>NZ_JBWKUH010000073.1:0-650 GCF_059420745.1 Sphingobacterium sp. GW821-FHT03E03 | reverse complement strand
GTAGAGAAAAGCCGAGGGAGATAACAGGAAGGTGCGAACACAGCCCGGAAGCAGGATGCTTTTGCCCGTAGGGATACCAATTTTGGTATTTTTTAGGTATAAGTCAAATATTAAAGTAGCAATAACCTACTATTAAGTTAGGGTACAGTTAGGTATTGGTTAGGTTTTATCTAAACAAAACCTAACCAATACCTAAACTAAACCTAAACAAACCCTAACTAAACGATGAATTTCTGCTGGCCTTGAAGACTCCACTTTTGCATTATCTTTCTGCAGTCTCCGCGGTCTGTTTCCGGCCTCGGTTTTTATGCCTGTCCATGATCCGATCTGCCTGCTGCGGCTCATCGGCTTTTTTCTGGTCGGCTATCTTTCCGGGATGTTCGCTGCGGAGGGCATACCGGCTTTCTGTCCCTACTGCGGCGTAGAGGTAGGGTGCCCTTCCCCATACGACTGTTGTTTTTTGCGTCCCCTTTCGCTCTGGGACACTTTTTCCCATGAGTTCCCCGTTTCCATAACCTCTGCGCCCAGTGTATCCACTGCCGTGCCGGATTCCGCGGTTCCTCCGTCCACGTTCCTGCGGCCTTTCCACAGCATTTTCCCGTATAACCGTTCATTTTTGCTCCCCGGCGCCCCCCGAAATGCTATTCTAC
>NZ_JBWKUH010000072.1:0-696 GCF_059420745.1 Sphingobacterium sp. GW821-FHT03E03 | reverse complement strand
AAATCATCGTTTGTTTTTTTCTTTAAACTTAAAGCTTAATCCTTTCTGAAGTATTTTAATTATCAGATAGTTTTACAACATCAAAAAAAGGTCGAGCTTTAAAAGCGCGACCTTATGGAACTAAAATTTGAAATTTATTGAGTTCAAATTTTGCGGGATGTTAAAGTTTAGTTTCCTGTTCTAGTACGTGTGCCGCCCACGGTATTAGGCTCGAAAGTTGTTCCTCCAATAAACGCTTTAGCAAATTCCGAACGTTCTGACTCAGGCAAATTTATGATTATTGTTCCTCTTACCGTTTCAGGCTTGGTCTTGGATAATATTATAAAGATGATCAAATTATCTTTTTTACTATAGATAAAGCTGCCTTCCACATTGTCATTTTTAACATAATCTGTTACAAAATTCGATTTTTCCTCCACATCATATAGATATCTGTATCTCTCCGTGGAAACTTCTTCTATGCTCTTTGTAGAAGCGGTTGCTGCGAGTGCTGCCCAAGTTATATCCAATAGTCCTTCGTAAGTTGTATAAGTCGTCGTTCTGGTTCTTGTTCCTGGAGTAGGTTGTACGCCCGTAGGGATGCTATAATCAATCTTGTGAAAACTTGCATTTGGGGCCATTTCTATGCTTCTGTCAGCATACGTATCTAGATTAGCGCCAAAAAATTCTTTGTCCAGTTTTAAACTTAAATCGCTT
>NZ_JBWKUH010000071.1:0-721 GCF_059420745.1 Sphingobacterium sp. GW821-FHT03E03 | reverse complement strand
GCCAATATGGTGATCACGCATCAATATGTGCAGGAGAACCTGAAAGACCTGGTCTATCTACAGGATGATGTCAAAGTAAAGCTGGCAGACCGGACAAAGGATTCAGAAGGTATACTGAATACTTCACGGATGAATACAACTTACCGTGTGCTGTCCGGTTATTTTAAAGGACGGATCCCAACGGATATTCTGTCCCAGATCAATGCTTCTCTGATCAAATATTTTCAGGCGGACCGCCTCTCCTACTGGAAGGGTGAAAAATCGCTCCGCAATTATAAAAAAGATATGCCCATTCCATTTTCTGGCAGACAAATAAACCTGAGCAAGGATGAGAACAATAGGGATTTTAAATTTGCACTGTTCAAAATACCTTTTCGGACCTACCTCGGTAAAGACCGCTCGGATAAAAAGGTATTGCTCCAGCGCGTCCTTGTGGGGCAGATCAAAATCTGTAGCAGTGCGATCAAAATCGTCAAAGGCAAAATTTTTCTGCTGCTGGCCCTCCAGCTTCCGAAGAAGATTAAGGAGTTAAAAGGTAATGTTATCGCCGAAGCTTCCCTCTCCATCGAACATCCAATTGCCGTGACTATCGGTAAGGAGTCCTTTCAGATCGGTAACAAGGAGGAATTTACCTATCGCCGTATGGCTATGCAAGCTGCACGGCACCGATTACAGAAAGCCGCCGCATTTAATAAGGGGGGGAGGGGAAGAAAGCGAAAAC
>NZ_JBWKUH010000070.1:0-745 GCF_059420745.1 Sphingobacterium sp. GW821-FHT03E03 | reverse complement strand
ATTTCTTTTAGATCTGTGAGTCCATTATCACGGATAAAACCATTTGATATTTTGGACTTGATATCCTGCTGTGCAAATAGACCTGTTGTAAGTAACAGAAAGATAATTGAAGTTATTAATGTTTTCATTTTTTTATTTTTAAGGTGTACAAGGATTTACTTTGCTGATATTTCCATTTTGATCGCGTTTAACAGCTTTATTACGGTCAGTTTCACCTATTTTTTGTTTGCTCAAGTTAAACATTTTTCCGTACATTTTAATTAGTGCTGATTCTCCGGAAGCCTGATACTCTTCAATCGTAGTTCCGTTGCTATAATTCTGATTCATAAATTTTTCGGCGGCATTTTTATATTGCCTATTGGCACCTTCTTGAGAGGCACTGAAATTTCCGGTCATCATGGCAAATAATTGGGCATTCGCTATTGTGATCGTGTAAACATTACCTCCGCTAACTACTGAGGAACTAAAATTCCTAAGATAATTTTGCAGCTGGTTAGCAGGTATATTCTGTGAGTTAACCATCTCCAGTAGGTCAACTGCCGGATTGAAGATATCTGAAGGGCTCGGCGAGCCTTCACCCGGGTGATTATGTATATAACCAATCACATAGCCTCTGGTTGCATCCCATGATGGATTTACACTTTTACTACTGACCTTATTATCGGATGATGCCGGGTCAATATAAACTGAACTGGGATCATTGGGATCTCTGAGTTTTATTGCAGCCCCCCATTCCTCACTTTTA
>NZ_JBWKUH010000069.1:0-860 GCF_059420745.1 Sphingobacterium sp. GW821-FHT03E03 | reverse complement strand
CAGAATCTCGCCCAGAAGGTTCTGAATCTGCCACAAAGTCATTGTTTTTACAAGAGAATAGAAGTAAAAATACTCCCAATGATAAAAAAAGCTTCATTGTTTTCATAGTTTTTTCATATTTATAAAACATAATATTTTAGATTCCAATTCCACGCTAGTAAAAGATGCAAAGTAGGTGTGCTGACATTTTAACGCGGAACTCTATAGCCAGTAAAATCAACTTTTGGATAAACAGAAGTAAACTCTCCAAGTCTTGTTGTGCCATAATCAATATCTGCTCTATTACGAACTGTTACAGAAACACTATTGTCCCCAGCATTAATAGTCAAAGGAAGCACCGACCTTTCAACTGGCTGAGTGTGACCATTGTAAATATTGGTAACATCCATCGTTACTAAGATTGGTACTTTATAACTTTTGACATAAGGAACGGTTAAAGCAGCATTTGAAAAAAGAGAAAATGTAGTTGTCACCTCTTGTTCGTACGACCCACTCCCCGGGTCACTGTAAATTTCTTCTACTGTATAGTCCATTTTTAAATATGGTCGTTCATTTCCATACAACATATTAATACCAAGTAAGTCGGTCGTGGTGGGATAGAAACTCGGGGAAATTACTACGCTAGAATTATTAGCTGTAATTATATTTAGACTTGTATTTCTTGCAAAACTAGCATCGGTAGTTTTCGAAGGGTACATCATAATTGATCTAGCATCAAATAAACCTACATCAACACTAGAAAGAACTCCAACTTTATTAAAATTATGCATCTTTTCCGGATAGATATTTGACGTATTAATCGTAACGAAATTATCCCTATCATTTCTGCCCATTTCATGATGAATACCAAACGCATGTAA
>NZ_JBWKUH010000068.1:0-865 GCF_059420745.1 Sphingobacterium sp. GW821-FHT03E03 | reverse complement strand
GTTATGAATTTATTTAGTTTTACAGCGCATTTTGGTACAGAAGAGGATTGCCGCATGCATTTCAAGGAGCAACGGGACAAAGAGGGAGTTGTTTGCAAGCGCTGCGGTAGCCATTCTCATTATTGGTTGGTTGGCAAATGGAGTTATGAATGCAAAAGTTGCCATTTTAGGACCTCCCTTCGCAGTGGTACGATTATGGAGAGTTCCAAGTTGCCCTTTCTGATCTGGTACAAGACGATGTTTTTGATGAGCTGTACCAAGAAGGGCTTTTCCACCCATGAGATCCAGAGGCAATTGGGATTAAAACGTTACGAACCGGTCTGGGCTATGGTTCATAAGATTCGTAAAGCTATGGGCAAGCGTGATTCCCGTTATACATTGGAGGATATGATCGAATTGGATGAGGGTTATTTTTCTGTTGCCAGTAAAGAAATCGAAGCTGGTCAGGGTATCCGTGGTCGGGGAGCCCAAGGGAAGCAAAATGTGGCAGTGATGGCAGAAAGCACTCCGTTGGAGAATACTGACACGGGCAAACAGGAGCGGCATGTCCGTTATTTCAAGGCGAAGGTACTCGAGTCCCACCAAAGTGGAGAAATAAGCGATTTAGTAAGTGAATGCATGGCTGAGGATAGTATCGTATTTACGGACAAGAGCACTTCCTATGTGGATATATCCAGCCTTGTGGAACTGCATATCACAGAGAAATCTGATGCAAAGACCACAAAAGAAACACTTAAATGGGTGCATATTGCCATCAGCAATGCCAAAAGAACCTTACTGGGGAACTATCATAAAATTAAAAGGAAATACTTACAACTCTATCTCAATGAATTCATTTATAAGCTGAATAGAAGATATTTTGGAG
>NZ_JBWKUH010000067.1:0-1116 GCF_059420745.1 Sphingobacterium sp. GW821-FHT03E03 | reverse complement strand
CATGGATATAAACGGTAATAATGTGGACTTAACCGGAAATTTAACAACCCCTTTGGGATCTACGGTCGTGGATCCTACCAATACATCTGGTACATATTCTGGCATCTCGATTGGGGGAGCCGTTGGTGGAGGAATCAGTTTACAGGCCGGAGTAGTTACTGATAATTTTGGAGATAAAGGCCTATATTTTACATTTGGGGGACATGCTGGATTTGGTGGAGGTATAGGAGTATCTTCAGGAATAGCAACACCTTCGAATAATCAAACTTTTAGTGTCAGTGATTTTGCAGGTGAGGGGAATTCCGTAAGTGTTGGCCTTGGTATAGGGCCACTAGCTGTTGGAGGATCGTATGGCGGAAGTAAAGGCAACGGATTTGGAGATTTCGGTAACCCTACCAAAGAAACTACTAGATCCTACTATTCTTATGGTGGAGGTCAATCTTCTCAATATCCTTCAGGGCTTAGTTTTAAAATGGGGGCAGGTATTACAGGAGGGGTAACTGTAGATAGAACAAAAACTTGGGTTTTGAAGTTTTAAATTGAAATATTATGAAAATTAAGTATGATAGTGTTTTTATAGTGTTAAAATTTGTTTTGTTTTTCGGATTTATTTTTTTTGGAATTTTATATATAATAAACGTAAAAACTGTAGAGAATTCACTTAAAATAGGTTTCAAAAGAGAAATCCAAAATGAGTACTGTGGAATTCTGGTAAAAAAGTATTATGATAAGGCAAATCACAATAGCCCAATTATTGTTTTTTCGAATAATACTTCAACAGGATTAAACGGTAAATTTTGGGGACAAATGGAAGAAGGAGATTCGATAAGTAAGATTAAAGGTGATTCAATAATTCAGGTGTTTAGAGGTGGTAAAAGAATTGATATTGAAATTGCGCCATTCTATCAAAAAGCAATTCAAAATGAAATTGAGAAAAAGAATAAGCGATAATTAGTACGATTACGGCGTGCGTTTTTACGATGCTGAGATAGGTAGATGGAATGTGGTGGATCCGCTGGCTGAGAAGATGCGGAGACATTCGCCGTATAACTATGCATTTGATAATCCAATCATGTTTATTGACCCGGATGGAAGAGAATCCACAGGGTGGATCAG
>NZ_JBWKUH010000066.1:0-1240 GCF_059420745.1 Sphingobacterium sp. GW821-FHT03E03 | reverse complement strand
AAGTTCAGCTTCTGAACTATCTAGTGTAGTCTCGGTTTTCGGACCGGGACTACTTACTTTATAATTTTCTATAAACACGGTATCATTTTTCCAAAGTGTATACATTAAGATTAATAATTTTCTCTGGATGGCCACCTGTCCGATCATTTTTGATGTTTTTTTCTGGATGATCCTCATGTAAGCTTCTTTTAGCAATGGATTGTATCTGCAGGATACCATAGCGGGGAAATACAGTGCATTCCTGATATATCTGTTCCCCTTTTTCGAGATCCTCGTTTTTCCTTTTACAGATGTCCCAGATTCCCGCTGAACAACATCATATCCAGCATAGCTGACAAGTTGTTTGGCGCTACTGAACTGTTCAAAACCCATTGTTTCGGCAAGAATGGTAACCATGGTGATCATTCCGATCCCCTTTATCGTTGCAAGCTTCTCAATTTTTCTATGGAGATCCACATCTGACTTTACCAGTCTGTTGATTTCCTTGATACATCTGGCAATCTCCTTATCTATCTCAGCAATAAGTTTTTTATTGCTTTTTAGTATAAAGATCTGGATAGCATGCGAACAGTCCTTACTATGTTTGATGTTGCCTAATGCCGTTTTCTGCTCCTGCAGCTGGACATGGTATCTGGTTAGATTTCTCAGCTGCAATAAGACTGGTGGAGGAGGACTCCATCCTTTATGGATCCTTTCTACACCGAATTGACTCAGGATCCGCGCATCAACAGCATCCGTTTTGGTCTTGATATTGAGGCTCGAAAAATAGTGCTTTGACGTATTGGGAAGAACAACATGAACCCTTTTCTTAATCTTGTGCAGATGGTGGGCAAGGTTCTCATAATACACACCGGTAGCCTCCATCAAAAAAACAAGTTCTGCATCTCTCACAATGACTCCTTTGGACCAACGCAGAAACTGGTTGAATCCTTTGGTATCATTACTGAAATCCACTGTCTTGGAGAACGTTAATCCTCCATCATCTGAACGCTGACACACACATGCTGTAAATGTCGCTTTTGAGATATCTATCCCAATGCATTGTTTGCTAATAGCCATAGTCAAGAATTTAAATCGTATCGACTTAATCCTCCTTCGTCTATCCTTTTGTTTTATCCAGGCTCGAAATAGCGGCCTTAAGTACTGTTCAGACTCCTGAGAATATAATCGTGTGGACAATTCCTTTTTTACGGTATAACGATCTGTTTACCTAGCCCCAATTCGTCTCACACGAATAGCC
>NZ_JBWKUH010000065.1:0-1296 GCF_059420745.1 Sphingobacterium sp. GW821-FHT03E03 | reverse complement strand
GAACAATTAGAATCCTTAATTCAAAATTTTCGCAACCAAATATTTGGTCAGAAAATAAAATTTAAAGATGAAGTTGAGCATGAATTTCCTGAATGGAAAACATATAAATTGAGAGATATTGCTGAAAGAATTATTCGAAAAAATTCTGAAAATAATCAAAACGTATTAACGATATCGGCACAATTTGGTTTAATAAGTCAACTCGAGTTCTTTAATAAATCTGTGTCATCTAAAGATGTTTCAGGATACTATGCTTTAAATCAAAATGATTTCGCCTATAACAAAAGTTATTCTAATGGCTATCCAATGGGGGCCATAAAAAGATTAAAAAGATATGAAAAAGGAATTGTCTCTACCCTTTACATCTGCTTTAGATTTAAAGAAACAGTATGTGTTAATTTCATCGAGCAATATTTCGAATCAGGTATACAAAATATTGAAATTGAAAAGATAGCACAGGAAGGTGCTAGAAATCATGGCCTTTTAAATGTAGGCGTTTCTGATTTTTTTAATATTGAAATAAGTCTTCCAACACTGAAAGAACAAAAAAGAATATCATCCTTTTTGACTAGTATAGATCAAAAAATCCAATGCGAGAAAGCAACTTTAGAGCAACTGGAAATGCAAAAGAAATACCTGTTGCAACAAATGTTTGTATAGAATTTATACAAACATTTGTTGCAATAAAAACTTTTTCTGTTCTTCTAATCTTTTCAAAAGTTGGCTTTCTACATCAATTTTTGAATCTACAGATGAAAGGAAATTGGCGATTTTGGTTTGTTCGGGAAGTGTTGGGTAATCTATTTCAATACTCCCCAAGTCATTGGAGCTAATGGCAGGGTAACTAGTTCCTGTACACCTTTCAATTACTTTATCCACGAATGTTTGATTATGTAAATATTGGAAAATGAATTGAGGGTTTTGCTCAGTTCTAATTTGTGCATAACCAGTTGAAGCAACATAATCTCCTTCTTTATCAAAAAAGAGATTATTCTTTTGATAAGGTCTAACCATTTGAAACAATACATCATTCTTCTCTAAAACTCTTTGAGCTCTACTTGGTGCTGAGTCTTTTAAAATTTGCTCTTCTTTTAATAAACGACCATCTACTACACTTTCTAAGTCTATATAGTAAAATGTATTAGGAATACTTTTTGTTTTGGGGTTTATATAACAGATTTGATTTAACCTCTTAACTTCCCACTCTGGATAGTCATTTCCATTATCATTTTTAAATCTCAACAATCGTGAAAATATTCTTTTAGCAAAAGTAGTTTTTGATACGCCTAATTCCTT
>NZ_JBWKUH010000064.1:0-1332 GCF_059420745.1 Sphingobacterium sp. GW821-FHT03E03 | reverse complement strand
ACCGCCCGTTGCAATAGCGGACATCACCTGATTGACAAAACCATTGCTCAATACCGGTTGATCACTTCCATCGTTAGGAGCTTTCAGGGAACAGAGCTCGGATCCAGCATTACAGCTGGGCGTACCCGAATGGCGTGTATAATTCGCCGGATTTTCAATGTCTGCCCTATCTTGGGATGGCCCATTGTAATCAAACCATTCTTCAACCAATACTTTTTCTCTTGAAGTATGGTCTGTTTCCATGGCTTCCACGATATAGAAAGCCCCGAATAATAATGCTAATGCTGTAAACCCAGCTATGATTTTTGATTTTAACGTTCTCATGACGTATAATGCTTTAATTTAAAATCCTGTTGGTAATCTTTTTGCACATCGGTTTTGCCTCACAGTGATGCGATCGAGGGATCCTATTTTATGGTCAGCCAGCTTCCTTGAAACCGGGGGTACCACATCTTGTTCACAACTCTCTTTAGGGCCAAGGATAGACAGATAGGGGCATAGTCGAGTTCTCTGAAATAAAGAACGGGACTGTACCTGTACCAAAGGACAAACCGCCCAGACAGCCTGATCCATAGGGACAGTAACACTGACCATAGCCATTGGTCAAGTAGTTTGATTGTTTCTTTCGCTATTTGTCGACTTTTCATCCTGGTTCATTTTTACCTATCCATAACCTATTGCGTAGCGGCACAGCCTTGGCGCGGCCTGCCCTCTGTTTTGTTTTGCACTTTATCGCTGTACCCGCGTCCCTATTTATTTGGTCCAGCTTCCCCTTTCAACCCTTCACAGACATACCAGGGATAGCTGGACTCCCCGTCGGGAAAGACGGGGATCGCATGGCACTGGTACGCCTGCCATCTCTTTTGCTTTTAGTTCTTTAAGCGTATTTCAAAGGTAAGGCCGTCTTGGCGCATTCATTTACGCATTTTTGATCTTGTGATTTACTGATTTTTGTCATTGCCTGGATTCTGGTGGAGTTTTATATATTCGGAAGGATATAAGCCTACCCCTTTCTTAAAGTATTCGGAGAATCCACTGGGGTATCTAAATCCGCAAAAATTGGCTACTTCGCCAATGGTATAAGTTGAACGCAATCTGTCTTTTGCCAGTGGAAGGAGTATTTCGTCCCTGTATTGTAAAAGAGTCTGTTTGTAATAGCGTTTATGACAGCGTGCGAGATATGCATCTGAAACGCCTAACAAAAAGGCAATCTGGCTAATATTCACTTCCTGAAATCCCTGGTTTACGATGTCATAGACCATTGTTCTCGCTTTTCTGGTAAGTACCTCGCCTTCGCTCAGTTTGTCATAAACTACAAACTGTTTTGTTTCG
>NZ_JBWKUH010000063.1:0-1371 GCF_059420745.1 Sphingobacterium sp. GW821-FHT03E03 | reverse complement strand
TCCTCCTGTTGCTATAGCGGACATCACCTGATTGACAAAACTATTGCTCAATACTGGTTGATCACTTCCGTCATTTGGAGCTTTCAACGAACAGAGCTCTGACCCAGCATTACAGCTGGGCGTACCCGAATGGCGCGTATAGTTCGCCGGATTTTCAATATCTTCTCTATCTTGGGATGGTCCATTGTAATCAAACCATTCTTCAACCAATACTTTTTCTCCTGAAGTATGGTCTGTTTCCATGGCTTCCACGACATAGAAAGCCCCGAATAATAATGCTAATGCTGTAAACCCAGCTATGATTTTTGATTTTAACGTTCTCATGACGTTTAATGCTTTAATTTAAAATTCTGTTGGTAATCTTTTTGCATTTCGGTTTAGCCTCACAGTATGCGATCGAGGGATCCTATTTTATGGTCAGCCAACTTCCTTGAAGCTGTGAAGCCAGCATACCCGGGAACAGGGCAAACTTACGGGGGTACCACATCTTGTCCGCAACTCTCTTTAGGGCCAAGGATAGACAGATAGGGGCATAGTCGAGTTCTCTGAAATAAAGAACGGGACTGTACCTGTACCAAAGGACAAACCGCCCAGACAGCCTGATCCATAGGGATAGCAACACTGACCATAGCCATTGGTCAGGTAGTTTGATTGTTTCTTTCGCTGTTCGTAGACTTTTCATCCTGATTCATTTTACCTATCGATAACCTATTACGCGGCGGCACATCCTCGGTGCGGCCTGCCCTCTGTTTTGTTTTGCACTTTATCGCTGTACCCGCGTCCCTATTTATTTGGTCCAGCTTCCCCTTTCAACCCTTCACAGACGTACCGGGGATAGCCGGACTCCCCGCCGGAAAAAACGGTGATCTATGGCACTGGTACGCCCGCCATCTCTTTTGCTTTTGCTTTTACTTCTTTAAGCGTATTTCAAAGGTAAGGCCGTCTTGGCACATTCATTTACGCATTTTTGATCTTGTGATTTACTGATTTTTGTCATTGCCTGGATTCTGGTGGAGTTTTATATATTCGGAAGGATATAAGCCTACCCGTTTCTCAAAGTAGTCGGAGAAACCACTTGGGTATCTAAATCCGCAAAAATTGGCTACTTCGCCAATGGTATGAGCCGAAAGCAGTCTGTCTTTTGCCAGTGGAAGGAGTATCTCATCCCTGTACTGTAAAAGAGTCTGTTTGTAATAGCGTTTGTGGCAGCGTGCAAGGTGGGCATCTGAAACGCCTAACAAAAAGGCAATCTGGCTAATATTGACCTCCTGAAACCCCTGGTTTACGATATCATATATTATTTTCCTCGCTTTTTTAGCGAGTACTTCACCCTCGCTCAATTTCTCATAAAGCCCAAACTGTTTTGTTTCT
>NZ_JBWKUH010000062.1:0-1570 GCF_059420745.1 Sphingobacterium sp. GW821-FHT03E03 | reverse complement strand
GTAACTATTCAGGTCTAATTTCTTCGGTTTAATTTTTTATAAAAAAAGAGGTTAGTTATTCACATTTCACTGTATAACTTCTATTGATTACTTTAGGTTTATTGCAATAAAAATCTGTTTTTTGTAATACAAATTATTGGTATGGACAGCGATAAATTTCTGAAACTTATTGAAATGCTCGAAAAGGAGTCAGCTGCCCGTATATCAGAAAACTTAGCTTTTCAGCAAACTATCCAGCAATTAAATGAAACCATTATCGGTCTTAATGCTACCATTGGTAGCTTAATGGAAGAGAATCGCTTGTTAAAGGGTCCTAAAAAGAATAGTCATAATAGTTCGGTCCCACCCTCCAAAGATGAAAACCGTCCGCTTAAAAAAACCAATAGTTTACGTAAGTCCAGCGGAAAGAAACCCGGAGCTCAGCAAGGTCATGATGGGCATACTCTTTTGATGTCCGGCTCTCCGGATATTATTGAAAATCATGCCCCGCAGTTCTGTAACTGTTGCGGACTGGGCTTGGAAGCTGTGCAAGGTGAATTACTGAACCGCCGCCAAGTGGTTGATATTCCTGCTGTCCTTCCCACTTATAAGGAGCATCGCATCTTTGCAAAAAGATGTAGCTGCGGACATACTACAGGTGGCAGCTTTCCGAATGGGGTAAATGCCCCGGTGAGCTATGGAGCTAATACTCATGCACAGATCGCTTATCTGCATACGCGTCAGTATATGCCCGTTGCGCGTATTGCTGAACATTTTCGTGTGCTTTACAACATGGCTATCAGCCAGGGTACAATCTGCAATATACTGGGGCGTTTTGCTGATAAAGCATTATCGGCCTATGAGTTGATCAAAACCAAGGTAGCAGCAGCTCGGGTTGTGGGAGCCGATGAAACAGGAATGAAAATCAACGGAAAGAAGAACTGGTTTTGGACCTGGCAAAGTAAATTTGCTACCTACATTGTAGCAGCTACCAATAGAGCCTATCAAACCGTTACTGACCATTTTCCTCTTGGATTTCCAAATGCCATATTGGTTCATGACTGTTGGTCCAGCCATCTCACAACAACTGCCCAAGGGCATCAGTTGTGTATCGCCCATCTGCTCAGGGAACTTAACTACTTCAAACAAAAGTACAATTGTCTGTGGGCCGGCAAGATCTTCGAACTCTTTATGCGGGCTCTTGAACTCAAGAAAAAATTACAACCAGGCCAATACGGTAAACCAATAAAAGAACGATCTGAAATCGAAGCGACACTCAATGAACTCTGCACCCGGGTTATCGATCCTGCATATCCAGATGTGTTAACCTTTCAAAAAAGGATCATGAAACACAGAGATCATGTGCTGACATTTTTATATCAATATGAAGTGCCTGCACATAATAATGCATCCGAACAGGCAATAAGAAATGTAAAGGTCAAACTCAAAGTCTCAGGAATGTTTAAATCATGGACTGGTGCAAACATATATGCAATAATACGTTCGATAACGGATACATGTATCAAGAACAACCAAAATATATTAAACGCATTCACAAATATTGCAAATAGCTAGCAACCTGAATAGTTAC
>NZ_JBWKUH010000061.1:0-1608 GCF_059420745.1 Sphingobacterium sp. GW821-FHT03E03 | reverse complement strand
GTAACCACTCAGGTTGTTCTAAGCCTTAGCAATAGTAAAGAGGGCATTAAGGATTTGCTGTTGATTTTTGTTGCAGGTGTCAGTTATAGAACGTATGATAGCATAGTTCTGAGCTCCTTTAAAAGACTTAAACATTCCTGATACTTTCAGTTTTACCTTAATATTACGGATAGCCTGTTCAGAGCTATTATTATCGGGGGGAACATCCTGATGATATAGGAACGTTAACAAATAGTTTTTGTACATACTAATTCTTTTTTGGAAAGTAATCACTTCAATATGCCTTGGGTCTATTTTTTGTTTTAATAAACTATCGAATATAGCTTCAATAGCTGACCTTTCTTTTATCGGATTTTGATACTGCCCAGGCTTGATAGTTTTTTTGAGTTCAATAGCCATCATGATCATTTCACTGAACTGCGCTGCCCATGGAGATTTATATTTTTGTTTGAAGAAGAGCAGTTCCCGGAGTAGATGTGCCGTACAGATCTGGTGGCCGGCAGCGGTTGTGTTCAAATGGCTCTTCCAGCAATCATGGACCAGGACAGCATTTGGGAAACCGGCTGGAAAATTTGCTTTCACCGTCTGAAAACCCCTATTTTTTGAAGCGGTGATGTAGGTGGCAAATTTGCTCTGCCATGTCCAGAACCAGTTTAGCTTGCCATTTTCTTTCATTCCTGTTTCATCTGCTCCGATCACTTTGGCTTTTGATATAGCCTGTTTGATCAGTTCAAAAGCCGGAAGTGCCTTTTGTGCAAAACGGTCAAGTATACCACATACCGTCCCCTGACTGATGCCCATTCCATAAATTGAGCTGAACAGCTCGCTGATCCTTGCCAGGGATATATACTGGCGGGTATGCAGATAGGCAATCAGGGCAGCAGTCTGTTTCCCGTAACTGACCGGAGCATCAACACCCACAGGAAAAGTACCGGTTGTCCGGTGTCCGCAACTGCAGTGGGCACGGTAAATCCGGTGCTCAATATAACGGGGCTTTACCATGGGAACATCAATTACCTGGCGGCGGGCTGTAAGTTCCGCTGTCGTGACATCCAGTTTTAAGCCACAGCAGCGACAAAAGCCGGGGCAATGATGATGGACCTGGTCGGGAGATGATGTCATTTTAAGCGTGTGGCCATCATGACCTTTCTGGCCGCCTGAACTTTTTCCGCTGGAAGTTCGTAAACTGCTTGTCCTGGGTGCCCGATTTTCATCTTTGGAGGGGGGAACAGAGCTGTTACCACTGTTCTTTTTTGGACCCTTTAATAAACGGTTCTCCTCCAAAAGAACACCTATAGTTTCATTTAACTGCCCTATAATGGCATTTAGATCTTCAATCGTCTCTTTAAAGGAGGCCTGCATCCCGGAAATTGTATCCTGATAAGCTATCGTCTGGGCAGCTCTGGCTGCCTCAGAAGCCATACGGGCCGATGATTCCCGTTCTAATAATTCAAGTAATTTCTGAAAGTTATGATTATCCATCTGTGGCATTCTGTATGACAAAATACAGCTTTTAATAGCATTAAACCTAGCAAAATCAACTAAAGTTATACAGTGAAATGTGGATAAATCGACGCCATTTTCTGAAAACAGAAAATGCTGATCATA
>NZ_JBWKUH010000060.1:0-2106 GCF_059420745.1 Sphingobacterium sp. GW821-FHT03E03 | reverse complement strand
CGATCGGTCCGATTATGAAATGAGGCATCTTGTTATGCCGTAGGGTGAGCGCAAAGGCGACTCACTAAATACCCTTTTTAATAAAGAAATTGAAATTACCGACAACGTTGTTGTTGAGTATTACAAGGAGGGAATACACAATTATATTTGTGCATATTCAGAATTTGTGATCCCAATGATATACAATTTCAGACGCTCTTCGACCTAAAAGGAGTTGAAAAGTCTAAAAATAACAAAATAATATTTTCTCAAACTTTCCGTAAGTTCTTGAAAATTAAGTAATATAATTCACGAAATTATCTATGTTGAGGCATCTTGTTATGCCGTAGGGTGAGCGCAAAAGACGACTCACTGAATACCCTTTTTAATATAAAAATATTAATGCTTGTTGAGATACATTTGACGCTATTTTTGTTGACATATATTATGGAAAGTAGGATGTTGCTGAAGTAAAAATATAGGGTATACACAACTCTGGCTCTCCGATTGATAAAATTAATTATAGCTGTAAACGACTACAAAAAGGAGGTGTTAACAATTGTTATCTTTGCATAGTCAAAAAACAGTGACGACTATAACCATAAATTGAGTCAAGCTCTTCGGCTTGCAGTTGGTAATCACAAAATGTAGGGTGTGTACAACTTTACCTAGAAAATTTCAACTAAATGCTCTGATGTTGGTAACCTTCATTTGTAGGGTGTAAACAACTTTTCGCATCTTAAAAACACGAAATTTACAGATATTCGTAATTTTCATTTCCAGAATATACACAACACGAACTCTCGAAGTAGGATATGCAGATTAGAAGTTTCTAATCACAATATGTAGGGTATATGCAACTATGTATTTACCTGTAACTGTTTTCCCCAGGGTATCCGCAACGTAGAAAATAGTGGGGCTAGGTCTCTCCTATTTGTTGGTGATCACAGAAAGTTATAGGGTATATACAACTAACCAGTTAGAGACGCTTTTCCGATCAGGCTGTTGATGGCAAAATGATCTTAACACAACAATATTTCTACTCCACTACCAATAAGTTTTTATAAACACATAACGATTTAGACTTACCCGGCTTCGGTTTCCAAAAAAAGTCCGTCAAGTCCGCCGGAGCTGTGGTAAGTTTTTTATGTACTGTTAACCCTAAAAACTAAATATGAACCTAATTTTATCTAATAAAGACATTAAATCAGCACTAGAAAGCCTGCATCAAGGGGATGAAACCGGCCTCAAATTCTTCTATCAGAAGTTTTATGACTACTTCTTCTTTCGGGCACAGCGTGCCACGGATGATGAATGTGCCGGCGAAAGTATCGTTCAGGAGGCTTTCCTCCGTCTCTGGCTTTTCCGTGAAAACGTAAATTCCGAAGCCGACATACTTGACTTTTTAAAATCTCAGGTCAGATCTGCCATTCGGGCTTTCTATCAAAAATCCCGAAATAGATTTCATCGCAGCCTGCTCCGTCTGGACAGCATCGAAGACTATCAGGAGTTTATGCTGGGCTACGAACTGGAAGAAGATCAGGAAGAAGATGTCGTGTATCTCGAACAGCTGGAAGAGGAGAAAAAAAAGAAACTGGAACGGCTGCATGCAGTTCTTCCCAACCTGAATACGGACCAGCAGCTCTTTATCCGGCTCTGTCTCAAACATAGTTTCAACTACGAACGTATCGCTTATTATATGGGCGGAATATCAGACTATGAGATTAGTCTGAGAGTGGAGAAAACAATTGACCTGCTGCGCACCATCCTGAATAGTGAAGAGAAAATGCAACTTATCGCAAAGCCTGCTGAATTCAGGCTGAACGGTGAAATGACGGAAGACGAAGCCGAAGTCTTCCGTATGCGCTATGAACTGCAATATTCCTTTGACCGGATCTCTGAAGCATTACAACTGGACGGGGGACAGGTACGTACATTGTTCATCAATGCGCACACAAAAATTAAGTCTGCAAAAGAAATGGCATAAACCAAATAAAGAGAGATATGGCTACTGATACAATGGTGCTGACCCGCAAAATTCAGATATTCGTGGACTGCGAGGATAAGGAAAAACGGTCGGAATATTTTAAACAGCTTTTCGAATGGCAGGATATTGTCTTCCGTGGT
>NZ_JBWKUH010000059.1:0-2837 GCF_059420745.1 Sphingobacterium sp. GW821-FHT03E03 | reverse complement strand
GTTTTTTTACATTATATAATTAACGAGGGTAAAGTTATTAAATTTAACTCATAAATATTTCTTTAATAGTATTACTACACATTTGTGTATTGCTGCTGTTGATATTTATTAAATGCTATCGTAAGATATTTGTTTTTTTGTGCGTATGGGATAAGCTTTGAAATTTTTTAACGAATTTTCAATAAGTGTTAAAATGCCTATTTACAGTAAATTGGAGGTTGTAAGGTTTTAATTCCCGCCACGCGTTTTACTTCGATCTGTATAATAATTTACGGTTTTCACTCCCAATTGAACAAAAATGCCGGATTTTCTTCGGATATTGATTATCTACAAAGGCCATTCATGATCTGAAGAGATTTAATCATTTTGTTCTAGGTAATCTTAAACCTCAAACGGCAAACGGTCTAATACGGGGTTTTGAGTTCAGCTTGGGAACTGAAAATAATTAAAGAGCTAATTGTTTTCTTTGGCTATTTATTTATCGAAGAAGAATTTATACGAGCTTTATACGGAATACTTAATGAATATGTGTGTGAAGTTAGTCCTTAAGACTTCTAAATATTGGTAAAAGTAAGCGCAATAAATTTCGTTGTTAATTATTTTTTTACTACATTTAGGTAAAACATCATGCGAATGAATGCATTAGGAAAAAAAATTAGATTGCTTAGACACCAAAAAGGGTGGAGTCAAGAGGATGTCGCAAAGCGATTGGATATCTCTATCCCCGCGTTTTCAAAAATTGAAACAGGAATTACAGATGTGAATATGTCTCGCCTAAATCAAATTTCAAAATTATTCAATTTAACAGTTGTTCAACTATTGTCTACTTCTGATTCAGAAGAGGATAAAGAGTATGTCAGTGAAGTTAATGCGCTATCGAAAAAGTTGCAACAACGCGATAGCGAAGTCATCGAACTTCAGAAAAAGGTCATTGATCTTTACGAACAATTGTATAATGGTAGCGGATATTAAAAATTTTGGTAGTTTAAATAAAATGATCTTATCTGCATATTTGCCTACGGTAATCCCATATAGAGCTATACAAAGGGTAAAAATATAAACGCTCCCACGCACCGATTTTCCTCCCCGGCGCCCTTGGCACAATTGGGTCATCTTGCCTTCTGTTGGCTTAGGCCCAATGTCATTAAGTTAAGGGGTCAACCGCCGGTTTGTATTTGCCATTTGAGCCTCTCTGCTATTAAAAGGGTTGAAATTGGGTTGGGTAGTGTTTTATATTTTTGCTCTATACAAATTTGTCCTATTTTTTGTAGGGTGTGACCAGAATTCCACAAAATCGGACTTTTGGAGCTCTGTAGATAGACTGCTCCCCTTATAAGCAAGATTATATTTGCTTATAATTTGTCTTATATCTTTAATTTCCATCTCGGTTCTGGTAGTAAACTCAGAGTCTTTCATTAAGATGAATTCAATAAGATATGGAATTGAGGGAGGTTCAGACAGGATTTTACTATATTCAGTATTATTTTTATGATATAATTCCAAAATTTTACGATATCCTAAACTGGGTGTAACAATAGTTGTAGTTAACTTAATAAATGGTACATTGAAGAAATTACTAGCTTTTTCAATAGAAGGTATATCAAAATCATATTTCCCTTCTTTTAAGTATTGAACCCACCTTTTAGACAATCCAATTATATTACCGAATTCCTCCAACGTCAATCCACTATAGCGGATTAATATAAATATATTGTTCCTTGTTATTGTTGCACTAAATTTTTTCATGCAACAAAATCAAAATAAAAGTAATCTAAAAAAGCGCAAATAAATTCTCTTTTTTAAATTATTATTGATATATTTGTTTTAAACAAGTAATAAAATAAGCTTGTAACAGAATTGAATAAAAAAGTAGGATATTAATTAGACAACATCGAACTCTCGTAGCGGATTTGGCGATTTAGCAATGCGGGGGTGGGTAATGCGTCAATTTTCCTATCTTTGGGAGATATAAACTCCTAGGGTAGGGTTGGCGCTTGCTTCATCTGAGCATTGCTCATACTTTTCGAAGTATGGAACACTGAAAGTCACACCCTAGGGTGACGAGTAAAGGTTTCGCCAAAACCTCGCTGTAAAGATAAGCCGGCAGTCAATCCATTTTTGCCACTTCTTGGAGAGTTCTTAGAAATAAGAGCTGATGAGAACAACAAGTATACAGAATAAGCATCATCTTTTATCATTGAAAAATGGTAACAGTAATGCTTATTTTGCTTTTTATGCTAGCAAAAAGTACTTGCTTCAAAAATTAGCTTGTCCTCCGGAATAACCCTCCGGATACCTATATACCGTCCCTTCTGTTCCGGCCGAATCCGTCATAAATTTTCCAAGGGCTAAGGGGCGGTTATTTTATAATTATAAGCCAAAAACAAACCAATTTTTCTTCGAAAAATAAACGCTATTAGCGTAATGGGATAAATATGCTCTTTTCGCACTGCAATTTTTCTGCCATAAACAGACCATATTATGATTACACTTATATTGTTAATATTAAAAGATATTTTAAAAGCAAAGTCCCGAAGGTGGAACCGCCCGTTAATATCATTTACAATCCTTTTTGTTTCTATGTTTAGTTTAACGGCCCAGACGCCCCGCAAGGATAGCGGAGCCATGGGTCCTAAACCATTACAGATCGGCGACAGCATCCCCGATGCCCTGTGGCACCTGCCCCTGAATACAGTAAGGCCAGCAAATGGAAAACCAAATATAACTCTTGACGATTTTAGGGACAAAAAGCTCATTGTACTCGATTTTTGGAACACCTGGTGTGGCAGCTGCATCACAGGGATCAAACATGGCGGGCAGCTCCAAGGAGCCACCAA
>NZ_JBWKUH010000058.1:0-3326 GCF_059420745.1 Sphingobacterium sp. GW821-FHT03E03 | reverse complement strand
GAAATTGTTTGCATAATTTAATATCAGTTTTTAATTGTTATTTACTTATATTCAGTGGATTAATTAGTCTTACTTTATGTTCTATCCCAGATTAATACCTTATAACCACACTTTATTTTTGCTTTTTATAAAGCAAAAATAAAGTGTGGTTTCGAGGATACTCTTTACATAGGTTGAGTGCAAGGATTTTTTTATCTTTTATTTCCATCTCGGTATGCAAGTCAATACAATCATTTTCCTTAATACGTACTATCAATGAATCAAAAATGAGATATGGACATTCCAATTTTGCCTGACCTACTATTTACAGCAAAATTAAAGCGTGATTTTAAGCCCACACTTTCCATAGGTTGGGCACAATGATATTTTTATTTGGTCAGTTCTTTACGTATTCTGCTCAACTGTGTCGGGGTAATGCTGAGGTGCGAAGCAATATATTGTAGCGGAATTCTGCTGTCTATTCCCGGATGTGCTTGCAGCAATTTTAGATACCTTGCAGTGGCACTTTCGGTAAGTAAGGAAATTTCTCTTTCTTCATTAATGACTATCCATTTTTTTTCCAGATAGGCAATGTACAGGTTCTTTAACTCATCATTTTGATTAATAGCTGCTCTTGTTTGACGATAGGGCATACATACCACTGTGGTGTTTTCAATAGCTTGCAATGTAAATTCATTGGCTGTTTTTATGATTGCCGAAAATCTAGTGCTCGCAAAATCCCTCTCCAAATAAATCCATTTATTCCAGATAGCTCCTTTTTCATCTATAAAATAAGAGTTTAATGCACCTTTACAAACAAAGAAAATGTCATTGCCGACACGGCCTTCCTTTAATAAAACTTCATTTTTTTTAAATTGTTGAATGTGCACAGTTTCGGCCAACAAATTAAATGCCTTATCCGAAATAGGATACACGTTCACCACAGCTTCTTTAAAGTCTGCGAGATATTTTTCTGTTTCCGTCATTTGTTGTGGCGGGGTTATGTGATGATATTACTTTCAAATAAATATAACGTATCTTTTAAATAGTTGAAATTGTTTTTTCTTCTTGGGTAAATAAACCAGTATCTTTGATTCTGTGATTAGAAAAATGAAACTACCCACTATAATCAGTTAAGTATTGTGTTATCTGTGATAGTGCGTTCAGTTCGCTCAGCCGAATTTCTTCGTTTTCGTTTCTCCATGCTCACTTGTAACAAATTACGTTCTGGTTTAGGTACTTGAAGCGCAGTTTCATATTCGTCTTTATGATCGTTATGCCTAGATAGTTCTCCAGCCAAAATATAAGCGCTAATAATCGAGAGACTTGTGCCCATTCCGGTCATAGGGGTGGGGCAATAAGCTGCATCTTCCACCATCGCGCATCGTCCGCTGGTCCATCTAGGCGCTTTTACTTGGCTAATTCCGTCCAGGTACACATCTTTGCTTTCTTCTAATGCAGCAAGTATCCGGGAAGCCTGCCACCCGGCATCTGTAAACTTTTGTATGAGAATTTCTTTTTGCTCAGCTAAATTGAGCTTTTCATATCCATTATCTGATGACAGAAAGGAAAAAGATGCTCTGGTCGTGCCTCATTGTCTGGTCTTGTGTTAATAACCCTTGATTCTGGAGCATTGTACAAATAAGCCCATTTTGTATCCGATTCAATACATGGAATGGTCAGATATGAGCAATAGACACCGATATATTTTACGACAGGTTCATTTCCTAACATTAAAGTGCGGGTTGTGGAACGGATACCATCTGCTGCAATGACGAGATCAAAGGAACGTTGGGGGCTATTTTTAAAGGTGACGGTAACTTTATCTTCTTGATCCTCTAGGTCTATGATCTGATCACCAAAAACATACTTCACACTATCCTTTGTTGCGTCATAAAGGATTTTTGCCAGATCGCCACGCAGGATTTCAAGTTCAGCTGTTCCGAAGTCTGAATTTCCCTTTGGAAAAGATCCTATGATTTGATTGTTTTTATTAACAAAACAAACGCCCAGTTCCCTGGTATTGGCCTAGCGGATCTTATCTTCTAATCCCATTAGCTGAACTATCTGCTGTGCTTCTTTCCGGACATCTATATTTTGACCTCCCAACCTTAATTCATCTGCACGTTCGATAACCGTCACATCAAAACCACATCGGTGTAGCCAGAATGTCAGGGTGGGGCGAGCTATACTGGCACCAGAAACGAGAATTGTTCTTTTCTTCATTTTCAATTTTAAGTCGCATGCACCTGTAAAGAATTCATATCATTCAGGAAATTCAATATCTCAAAATTCATCCAATTTTTTATAGTATTTTCCAAAATTTGGAAAAATTTTATTGCATGTACCATAAACACGAGATATCACCGCTCTTGGTTTGCAAAAAAAAGACTCCTTAAGTTTTGATATTAGCCTCAGGTATCAAAATTCTCTGGCTCCCCATTAGTCTATTCAAACCAAATATGCCATAGCCCTTTATAGGCAGGAAGCCACCTAGAAACCATGGAAATATGGAGTAATCCAGCTGTTTGGATAGTTGGCCAAAGAGCAATGGCATAAAAGTAATACCGATATAAGCACAGGCCATCTGTATGCCCATAATAGCCTGGGAGGCAACTTCTTTTCGGTCATATTATTAAGTGGCTTCCTTTTTATAGGCGTGCTTCTTATTACAGTTTAAGAATTACAGTTTAAGAATTTCAAGGGGATTATTATCGTATTATCCATTATTCCGTTAGGTATATTGGGTGGTGCAATAGCGCTGCTTTTAACCGGCAATCCCATGTCTTTGGTTTCTATCATCGGTTTTATCGGCCCGTCAGGAATACAGGTTAAGAATTCGCTCCTCCTCCTGGATTTTACAAACTAGCTTAGGGTTGAGGGCCACTCCTTGGATTAAGCTATTCATATAGCGGGCGAGACACGGTTTTTACCTGTTGTCTTACATCTATTACCGCTATCTGTGGATTGATAACTACTGCATTAAATCCCAATCCGCTTATTGCCCCCTTGGCGATTGTACTTATTGGCGGGCTTATAAGTTCAACAATCCTATCAAGGATTGTAACACCAGTAATGTACAGGCTCATCCCACCACAGATCGAAGAGAAGATAACGAAAAGTAATGAATACACTTTTCAATGGCAATATAGGAAGCCAGTCCCTTATATAGTTCCTATGGGGCTGGCCAAATGTAAAGGCTAATATAGACTGCTAAAAATGTTTAACAAAAAACCGATTTCCCCCTATAGGAAATTACCGACCAAAAAAATATGAACACAAAAAAACTGATTTTAATACAATTAAGGACATAATTTAAAAGAATTTTGTATCATATTAAAAATAAA
>NZ_JBWKUH010000057.1:0-3468 GCF_059420745.1 Sphingobacterium sp. GW821-FHT03E03 | reverse complement strand
GGGTAATGAAAAGATTGTTAAATAGGCGGTTAAAAGCTTATAGCCTGACCGAAATTTTGGTCGTCATGGTGATTATTGGTATCCTAGTGTTATTAGCATTGCCAAACCTGATGCCGTTGATTACCAAGGCGAAAAGTACGGAAGCTAAAGTACAGCTCCAGCATTTACAGACTTTACAAAAAAACTATTTCTTTGAAAAGTCCAAGTACAGTGGTAATCTGGATGAGATAGGTTTCGTTCAGGAAAAACTGAGCACTGACGGAAAGGACGGTAAAGCCAACTATAAAATCGAAGTTGTACGTGCTGATCAAAATACATTTTTGGGTCGTGCGACAGCTGTTGTCGATTTTGATGGGGATGGTACCTTCAATGTCTGGGAAATAGACCAGGATAAAAATTTAAAGGAAGTAACAGCAGATTAGGATGTGGTGGAATATCGCCATCTGTCTATGTCTGTTATGGATTGCCTACCAGGATTTTAAACAGCGAGCTGTAAATGTGGTACTATTTATTATGTTGGCCTTGCTGTTATTGGGATTGAATATTTCAACGGGATCCTGGGCGGACAAGTATCCTCAGATACTGGCCAATATCTTGTTTTTGATCTTTCAGTTAGGAGTGATCTTAGTTTACTTTCGGATCAAAACGGGTAGATGGGAGCAGGTAATGGATCAAAAGCTTGGTTGGGGAGATATCGCATTTTTAGGTTGTTTGACCATATACATGCCTTTTTTGAGTTTTTTCCTGTTTTTTGCAATCAGTTTATTTCTGGTGCTGCCCGTGACATTAATCCGAAAGAATTGGCGTGACCCTAATAAGGGAATACCGTTGGCTGGCTGCCAGGCCCTTCTTTTTATAGGGTACTTTATTGTCGAAAGAACGGGATGTATAATTTGGGAACAGGCCTTTCAAAAGCTGTTGCCCTAAAATTGATAGAAAAGTATATACAATTATTAACATCGTATTTGTGTGGGGGTAACAACTAATTTTTCAGCAGAGACGTTGCATTCGATTTCCAGAGATATCGCATGGCATTACCGTATTATCCCTTATGATCGGTATGAAGGTAAGATCTTCTTTTATTCTGATGAGGCCAATAACCTGCCAGAGCTGCAGAATGAGCTGGCGATTCTTTTTGATGAGCAGATCGCACTGGAAACCGTGCCTTCTGGTGAAATAGAAGAATGGCTGAATAAATACTATTTCGGCGAAAAATCAAGTGAAGGCAACGAAGCTGTCAAGAATCTAATATTCAATGCCGATTTTTTGGATAATCTCATCTATGAGGCCAAACAGCTGAAGAGCAGTGATATCCATATTGAGACTTATGAAAACCGATGCCGTGTGCGTGTCCGTATTGATGGGATGATGGTAGAGCGTTATGTCCTACAAAGAGAAGACTATCCGGCGCTGATCAATAAAATCAAGATCATATCCAATCTTGATATTGCCGAGAAGCGTCTGCCGCAGGATGGACGTATCCATTACAGGCGAAATCAGGATCAATTTGATATACGGGTATCCGTATTGCCCACGCTCCACGGCGAGAAAGTTGTATTGCGTTTGCTTAATAACAATGCGACTAATATCCAATTGGATAAATTAGGTATGTCCACAGAAGATTACGAAAATTATCTTCACGGTGTAAAGAAACCTAATGGGATTCTGCTCGGTCTAATACGGTTCTTACTTTACAGAACTCGCTACAGATCCCAATTTTGACAGTTATATCTACAGCTATAAATACGACGGACGTCGCCGGCTCATCGAGAAGAAGATCCCCGGCAAGGGCTTGGAGTACCTTGTTTATAACAAGAACGACCAGGTCGTGCTCACGCAGGATGCAAATCAACGTGTCCGCAAGGAATGGACGTATACCCGTTACGATGCTTTTAGCCGCGTTACCACCAGTGGGCTTTACACCAATACAGCTAAGCTGACACGTGCTGACGTGAGTGCGCTTGTCGATGCAGCGACGGGCCCACTTTGGGAGACCCGCACGGGAGCAGACTATCCTGCTCTGGCGACCACGTTTCCACTGGCAGGTACTGGCATTACCGTTATGCCGCATGTGGTCAATTACTACGATGACTATACATTCATCGGAGCGGAGGCACTTCCGGCGAGTGCGGTCACCAAAAGTACGATGATAAAATCGCTACAGACGGGTACTAAAGTATACCGGACCGACGGTACAGCACCGCTATTAACGGTGATGTATTACGATGACTACGGTAGGGTGATCCAGACCGCCTCGCAGAACCATCTTGAAGGGAAGGACTATGTGACCAACACCTATAATTTTCCGGGGGAGCTGCTGAGCAGTACACGTGTCCATACGTCTAAAACTGGAACAGCAACAACCATAGTCACAACCAATAATTATGACCATGTGGGGCGGCTGATATCAACCAAGGAAAAAATAGGTGCACAGGCGGAGGTGACATTGGCTTCCAACAGCTACAATGAGATCGGCCAGCTGAAAGGTACAGCTGTTGGCAAATCCGGATCGGAAACCGCCTTTGTCAATACGACGACGTATAGTTACAATGAGCGCGGCTGGCTGAGCAAAAGTATTTCCCCCAGATTCAGCCAGCAGCTGTGGGGAGATGATGCAACGTTTCCCAATACGTTCAGTTATAGCTACGATAAGCTGAACCGTCTATTGAGCGGGACGAACGGTCAGACGGGAACGGGGAGCATCGCCGAAACAATGACCTACGACGACATGGGCAATATCAAGACCCTGAAGCGTGATGCGCTAACAGCGACCACATATACCTATGTCGGCAACAGGCTGACTGGATTGTCGGGAGGATTGACGGGAACTTATACCTATGATGTGAATGGCAATGCCAAGACTGACCGCATGGGTATAGCTCTTACGTATAATTACCTGAACCTGCTGCAGACAGCAAAGAAAGCCGGGACGGATGTAACGTTTTTATATAATGCTGCGGGGCAGAAGCTGCAAAAGATATCCATATCCAAGATCGGTACAACCAGTATTGTCACCACAACGAGAGATTATGTAGGTGGTATTGAATACAATAATGGTGCTATTGATATTATTCATAACTCTGCAGGCTATGCGCAGCGGAATGGTACAAACTACGTGTACCATTACAACCTGACGGACCATCTTGGTAATGTACGGGCAACGTTAAAACGTGGCGCCAGTGCGACGGCAGTTGATGTGGTACAGCGGGACAATTATTATCCGTTTGGTAAGCGCAAGGTTGTGGCAGGTGGAAATAATAAGTATCTTTATAATGGCAAGGAGATCCAGGGCGAGCTTGGAGATCAGTACGATTACGGTGCGAGATATTACGATGCAGAAATTGGACGTTGGAACGTCGTGGATCCGCTGGCGGAGAAGATGAGAAGGCATTCGCCATATAACTATGCATTTGATAATCCAATCATGTTTATTGACCCGGATGGAAGAGAATCCACAGGGTGGATTAA
>NZ_JBWKUH010000056.1:0-4291 GCF_059420745.1 Sphingobacterium sp. GW821-FHT03E03 | reverse complement strand
CAGTGATTTAAATATAAAATTAGCTAAAGATTATTTTGGCGCTAATTTCGATACGTATGCTGACAGAAGCATAGAAATGGCCCCCAATGTAAGTTTTCACAAGATTGATTATAGCATCGCTACGGGCGTACAAACTACTCCAGGAACAAGAACCAGAACGACGACTTATACAACTTACGACGGACTTTTGCAGTTAAGCTGGATAGACCTATCAACATTCCCTGTAAGAAGCATCGAGGACATATCCAAGGATAATTATAGGGTTGTATATGACACGGAGGAAAAATCAAATATCATAACAGACTATGTTAAAAATGACAATGTGGAAGGAAGCTTTATCTATAGTAAAAATGGTAATCTGATTATTTTTATAATATTATCCAAGACCAAACCGGAAATGGTAAGGGGAACAATAATCATAAATTTGCCTGAGTCTGAACGTTCGGAATTTGCTAAAGCGTTTATTGGAGGAACAATTTTCGAGCCTAATACTGGACGTACCAGAACAGGTACTCGAACGGACAGCACACGTACTAGAACAAGAAACTAAACTTTAACATCCTGCAAAATTTGAACTCAATAAATTTCAATTTTTTGTTCCATAAGGTCGCGCTTTTAAAGCTCGACCTTTATTTTTAATGCCTAAAACATGTGCTGACTAAAGTGTCAAAAAAAATGAGGGAGAACTGAAAATATATTCAATTCATAGGTCATTTTTATGACCCTGTCCATCCATTTTTTACCGTTCAGAATAACGGTCCTTTTTTATGGATTTTTATAATCTTTATTATACTTACGAAAATAAGCTATCCCCTCAACAACAACTCGGCATGTTCCACCGCAGCATCCGTCGGTTTTGCTCCACTCAGCATCTGTGCAATCTCTTTTACCCTTCCGGATTGATCTAAACGAACAATATTCGATATCGTACGATTGGCTTTGTCTTCTTTGTATACCTTAAAGTGCGCCGCACCTTTTGAGGCTATTTGTGGCAAGTGCGAAATAGCAATCACCTGCATATTTTCGGCTAGATTTTCCATGACCTCTCCCACACGTAACGCAACCTCACCCGAAATTCCAGTATCGATCTCATCAAAAACAATCGTTGGTAAAGCCGAAGTTTTAGCAACCAGCGACTTTATCGCCAGCATCACACGGGACAGTTCCCCTCCTGAAGCTACGCGATGAATATATTGCAATGCCTGCCCCTTATTGGCCGAAAATAGAAACTGAATGGTATCTATTCCAGACTCACGCATCTCACCATCTTTTAAGGGCTCTAATACAATCTGAAGTACCGCATTTGGCATACCGACATTCGACAGAGTATTTTGCACGTCCTTGGCAATCCTATCCAGCACCAATTTGCGAGCCTCCGATAGTTCCTTCGCATTCCGCAGTGCAATAGCTAACTTATCTATAACCTCAGCTTCCAATCGTTCCAACTGTTCATCGGAGGAATTGATGGCGACTAGCTTTGTCTCCAGATCATCTCTAAGCTGAATGAGTTCCTCAACAGAATCAACATGATGCTTTTTCTGTAATGAATAAAGCAAGCTCAATCGTTCATTAATCTCCAATAAAGTTCCTTCATCCAATTGCGTATCTTCTTCAAGTGAGGCCAATTCTGCAGCCACATCTTTCAGCTCGATCAAGGTACTTTTCAATCGCACAGAAAGATCAGACGCTTCGGGCAAAAAAGAAGATATACCCTCAACTTGTGTCATTGTATCTTTCAATTGGGTCAATATCGCTGTATCGTCGTTTTCCAACAAATGCGAAGCTCCATTTAACGCCCGTTTGATATCCTCGGCATTTTCCAATTGACGCTGCTGCTGTTCGAGTACCCCTTGTTCTTCAGCAACCAGCTTCGCTCCATCCAGCTCATCAAACTGAAACTGAAAATAATCCAATTCTATTGCAGCTTTCTTTACCGTCTCTTTCAGTTCCTCCAATTCTCGCTTTGCCTTTTTATAGGCCATATAGCTTTCTTTGTAGTTCTGTTTCAATACAAATGAACCAGCAACACTATCAACAACTAGAAACTGAAATTCCTCCGTATTGACTTGCAAAGTCGCGTGCTGCGAATGTACATCGATCAATTGCTCGCCCAATTGCTTTAGTATCGCCAATGTAACTGGCGAATCATTGACAAAAGCACGGGATTTACCATCTGGCGTTATTTCCCTTCTGATAATCGTATGATCCGCATAATCTAGATCATTCTGCTTAAAGAAGCTATTTAATTGATAAGCTCCAATGTTAAACTCTCCTTCGATCACGCATTTTTTTGATGGATCAAAAAAATGTTTCCCCTCTGCTCTGTTGCCCAAAATCAGGGAAAGCGCTCCCATAATAATGGATTTACCCGCTCCAGTCTCCCCAGTAATCATATTCAAGCCACTATCAAATTGGATTTCCAATACATTGATCAGGGCATAATTCTTAATATGTAAGGTATCTAGCATATTCTTGAAGGTCTATTTTACAGTTGAGAGGAAAACCGTTCCTCATCCGGATAAATCGTATCTTTTATAATCCTTTCTTTAGTAGGTAATTTACCTAAAACTCAACCGATTTCAATGCATTTTGTTTCAAAAAAATATTACACCGGTTTTGAGCACTGTCTTCTTGAATTTTATTCAACAGCACTAAATACTAAAAATAATATCAAAATTCCAAATAAAAACTAAATATTATAGTTAAAACACCTTTTTTATAAACAATTTGTAGTGCTTTTATTTGTAAATGTCGCTTCAAACCCATCATATTGATCGTACAAAGATGAACCAACCACCGCGAATTACTCCGCAGATTCCCAACGGACAAATACGATCTTTTGACAATAAAATGGTTGCCAGTGACAAAATAATGTCCTCTGATTATTATGTGAGCATGAATAAATCACTATTTTTACAGCATGCAAGATTACAGTGCAACGCTCAAAAAATACATGCCCGAAGAAGCTGCTCCGATTATATCCAATTGGATAAATCACACAGCATGCTTATTTAAAATTTCCCGGTCCAGAAGCACCAAACTGGGGGATTATCGTGCACCGTTTAAGGGTAGTCCACATCGTATCTCAGTCAATCATGATCTGAATCCTTATTCCTTTTTGATCACGACCATACACGAATTTGCACATCTTCAGACCTGGAATAAGCATCAACACCGCGTAAAACCACATGGGACTGAATGGAAGAAACATTTTAAGGAGTTGATGGATCCTTTTTTAAAACTCAGTATCTTCCCAACCGATATCAATAGCGCGATACACAGTTATATGGAAAATCCAGCGGCATCGAGCTGTACCGATCTTCATCTTTTTCGTACATTGAAGACCTATGACAAGGTCAAAAGCAATGCACTTACAGTAGAAGCATTGGAGGATGGACATTTTTTTAAATTAAAGAATGGACGGTCTTTTCAGCGGATTGAGAAAATACGAAAACGCTATAAATGTATGGAGTTAACCAGCAAACGCATGTACCTTTTCAACCCAATTGCAGAGGTATTTCTGCTAGAACAATGATTTTTAACAAATACATTCATTATATTTTTATCTTTGCTAACTTAGGAAACAATTAAAGAGAGCTTTTATGTTACACTTACACTCGACAATAGCAATTGTCTTATTGCTAGCCCTGGTGATATCTATTGTGATCACCTTAATGAACTATTTAGGCAACAAACCTTACAACCGTAAAATTGCCTTATTAGGTTTTATCGTATCGCATATTCAATTATTAGTGGGATTGATCTTATACTTCGTTTTGAAGTATCCATCGATGATCTCTGGCAGCGTGATGAAAGATCCAACATTACGTTTAAAAATCATTGAGCACCCTTTAACGATGATCATTGCCATTGTATTGATTACCATCGGTTACTCAAAAGCTAAAAAGATGGAAAATTCAAGAAAAGCAAATCAAACTGTTGTGATTTTTTACATCATCGGTTTAATTTTAATGCTTGCTCGTATTCCATGGGGGACCTGGTCATTATTTGCATAGTCTATACAGCAATCATAGCAAAAAGGCATCAATTGAATAATTGATGCCTTTTTTTGGGCATATCTAGTAAATAATTATCCTGCAATAGTTTACCCGCTCTCTCCCTTATCTTCACTCCTTCCCGCACAGAACTTTTCTATTTGGGAGAAAGTCAACTTTCTAAACTTACTTTGCGCTTTTACCAACCTCTTATTAAAACATCACATATAGGCACAAAAAAGGTACTGTTTTAAATTCCAAATATTTAGACAAAAAAGTATTTTTGTAATCTAAAG
>NZ_JBWKUH010000055.1:0-5066 GCF_059420745.1 Sphingobacterium sp. GW821-FHT03E03 | reverse complement strand
AGCTGACATTGAAATCATTCCGGTGACTGAGCAGAAGTCAGCTGAAATAAACAACTTCCTAAGTAAGAACGAGATCCTGCGAAACAGTAAGCTCCATATCGTGACCGACGCTGGTACAATTGCAGAGTATTTTCCGCATGCACTTGTTCCTCATGTCGTATTTATAAAGAATAATAAAATCGTACACATTGGCGGTTTTGAGTCCATGACAGCCGATAACGTTAACCATATTTTGAAGGGGCAAGCGGGCGAACTGCTGTATGTGAAAAATGACCAGGCAATTCAAACATCATTACTGGCGTCGATGGATACCCTATCCGGGACCAAGTACAGCATGCTGAGCCGCTACCGGAAAGATGTGCCACCATCGACCTTTAAAGAGGTTGATACACTAAATGGTACACAGCGTATAGCATTCTTTAACTATTCGGTCAAGGAGCTACTGGAATATGCGCTATCGATCGAGCCCTTAGCCCTGAATACAATTGATCTAACAGGTAGTAGGTTTTTGCTGAAAGATATTGGCTATCATAATTCAATGGGTGATAAAATCGGGTGGCTCTCCAAAAATGCCGTTTGCTATGAACAAAAAATATCGATCGGAGCACCTGATAAGGAAATGAAAGACAATGTATTGCATGATATTAGTAAATACCTTCGGATAGACGTTTCTTTCGCCCCCGTCAAAGTGAAAATATACGAGCTTATCGTGAAGAAGAAACCTCATTCAAGCAGTGGAAAAAACCGCCAGTATACGCGCTTGAACTATCTGATTGATGCTTATAACAGACTTCCGAACAGCATTCCGATAGTCGATAAAAATGGGATATCTCGAGAAATTTATGTGCCAAAGCGAAACCTTTCCAAGCTGAATTCTGAGCAGTTGATCGCACTGATCAATGAAGCGGGCTGCCAGCTGATACACTCGGTGATGACAATAAATACCATTCAGATAAAGGACAGATAATATGAAAAGTATAATAAAATATATACTGTGCCTATGCCATTGCATTGCAATGCAATCTGCATCGGGGCAGCAACGGATTTCCCTGATTGTAAAGGATTCTCTGACAGGCAAACTGCTGGGCGGTTATAACATTTCTGTAAACGGAAAAGGCGTAAAAGTAAATAACGGGATTATTGAAATCGATGGCGCGGATACACCCGCAGAGGTGGTATGTACGCATGTAGGATATGGACAAAAAAAACTTTCTTACCGCCTACCGGTCGGGCGACTAGTATTTGCAATGCTTCCGGCTGAATATCAGCTTGAAGAGGTGCAGATCAATACGGGATACCAGAAACTTTCAAAAGAAAGGCAGACAGGTTCGTACGAAGTAATAACGAAGGAAGAAATACAGCGGTCTGTTTCATCCAATATATTGAATAGGCTTGAAGATATGACTACTGCAATTTCTTTTGACCGTCGAAATTACAATATCAACAATCCCGGGAGCTCGGATGGGAACCTGGATATCCGGGGGATCAGCAGTACCAGCGGATCAAACAGTCCCCTAATCATTGTAGACAACTTTCCATACGAAGGTAATATTGATAATATAAACCCCAATGACATCGAAAATATAACAATTCTTAAAGATGCTGCTGCATCTTCGATATGGGGTGCCAAGGCCGGGAATGGTGTGATCGTGATCACAACAAAAAGAGGGAAAAAAGCGAGCCGAGAATCCCTTAATTTTTCATCGAATCTTTCTATAGGCTCCAAACCGGATCTATTCAAACTTAAGCAGATCAGCAGTTCTGAATTTATTGATATGGAGATACTGCTTTTTGACAAGGGATACTACAATAACCAGATCAGCAATAAAAAACATCCGGCACTTTCGCCCGTTATAGAACTGCTGCAACTGCAAAAAGAAGGAAAGATAAATGATTTAGAGCTCCGGGAAAGAATTGATCCATACAGAAATATGGATTCAAGAAGGGACTATATGGATTATTTCTACAGAAACTCCTTTGACCAGCGATACGCTATCGACCTGAGCGGTGGATCTGATGTGGCCAGCCATTATGTTTCATTTGGTGTGGATAACCAAAAGCCCAGTCTGCGAGGTAATGCAACAACACGGTATACCTTTAATTTTTCGAATGAACTACATTTTGGAAAAAAGGCAATGGTCCAATCCCGGATCAGTTATGTGCATCACCAGAGTACGGATTTTAACGATGGCTATGGTGCGGGCCTACCACTGTATCCTTATGCGCAATTGGTAGACGAAAATGAAACCCCTTTGGCCGTAAACTATGGGCACAGTAGGCGGTTCCTTGACGAGATCACCGATCCCGGGCTCCTGGACTGGAAATATAGACCGTATGAGGAATTACAGATCAATAATCAATATCAGAAATCGAGACAGCTATTGTTCGACCTGGGGTTGACCTACCGGATTACCCACTGGCTCGGTCTTGAGGTCAGGGGGCAATATGGTACTTCATCGGTGAAGCAAGAAAAACTGAACGGTATCGACAGTTATTTCGCCAGGAATCTCATCAATCTTTATACTACGGTCAAAGACGGGCTGTATAGCTATGGCGTACCCAAAGGCGGGATATTGAACCGTTCGGAATCTGATGGCCAGACAAAATCTTTTCGTATCCAATTGAACCAGGATAAAAACTTTGCTGAAAAACATCAGCTGACTTCGCTGCTGGGCTTTGAAGTGCGCTCATTGACAAACAACGAAAATGGCGCCCGTCTGTATGGTTATGAGCCTGAAAAAATGTTGTTTGCGCCAGTGGATCAGATCGCGCTGCTGTCTACTTATAGCAATATTGGTGGTACAGCATCCCTTGGTACCGATGGTTTTTTTAGGGACCGGACAGCAGATCGGTATGTGTCCGTCTATGGCAATGTTTCTTACAGTTATGACAATAGAATGGATGTCTATTTCAGTGCCCGGAAGGATGCCTCAAATCTGTTCGGTGCCACGACCAATGGAAAGTGGAGCCCGCTATGGTCCACAGGTGTAGCCTGGAATATCCATCGGGAGAATTTTTTCAAAGCTGATTGGCTGAAGATGCTGAAGGTAAGGGGATCTTTTGGGTATAGTGGGAATGTAAACAAGAATACCTCGGCCTACAGCACGATAGAATATGCTTCTTACCTGACTCCATATACTTCAATGCCCTTTGCGATGATCGTTAATCCACCAAATCCATCTTTACGATGGGAGAAGGTGAAAACTACGAATATCGGTTTGGATTTCGCAACCAAAGATAACCGGATATCGGGGGCTATCGATTTTTACTGGAAAAATGCCTACGATCTTTTGGGTTCTTCTCCGCTCGACCCGACAACTGGAGTGTCTGAAATGACCATAAACAGTGCCAATACCGAGGGAAAAGGGCTTGACCTCAATTTGCGCAGCCGTAACATGATAGGAGATTTTTCGTGGAGCACAGCTTTGCTTTTGAGCTTTAATAAAGTAATCATCAGTAAATATATGCTGACTATGAAACCTACTATGAGCTATATCCAGCAGATCAATCCGATCGAAGGACAGCTGGCCTATGCCGTGTTCAGCTATAAATGGGCCGGGCTGAATCCTGAAAATGGAAACCCAATGGGTTATATTGGTAATGAAAAGAGTGAAGACTGGAAAAATATTATACAGAAAACAGAATCAAATGAATTGGTATTGCATGGCTCGGCGCGGCCACTGTGGTTTGGGTCAATCCGCAATGACTGGAGCTATAAAAATATACTGCTCTCCGCAAATATAGGTTTTAGGTTCAGGTATTATTTTCGGAAACCAACAGTCAACTACGCGCAGATCGGTACATGGAACCCGGTCCATGCTGACTTTTCGGCAAGCTGGAAGGAACAGGGAGATGAGCTCCATACCGATATACCATCGTTCGCTTACCCGAACAATACCTATAGAAACAGTTTTTTTAATGGTGCTGCGGTCAATGTCATGAGAGGAGACCATATCAGGCTGACAGATCTGAGACTGGCCTATGAACTAAAAGGGATTAAATCAAAGCGCATTCAATCCCACAGCGTCTTCCTATATATGACCAATCTTGGTTTTATATGGCGGGCAAATGATGCCGGTATAGATCCAACGACTCCACAGAACGAGATCGGTCTGCCAAAGACAGTGTCCGTGGGAGTTAATGTAAAACTGTAATCGGTATGGAATTACAGTCCAATTTTAAGACTGGATAACAACCCCCAGATGACTATAATTTTAAATATAAAAAACTCCGTTCCATCGATGGGACAAAACATATTTAGAGATGAAAACATGTTTATTATTTTTAGTGGCTTTAATTGCCTGTTCCGGATGCAATAAATTTCTGGAAGAAAAACCACGTCAGAAACTGGCGACAATTTCGACCAAAGATGATCTTTGGGCCCTTCTCAATAATGAAAATATTTTTAATGCCATGACGCTGGTTGGGGAGGATCTCAGTGATAACTATTATCTCACTGACAATTCATGGAATTCGATTGCCAATATTTCCATTAGGAATAAATACACCTGGGAGGTTTCGGCGAATGATGATGTTGCCTGGTCCATGCTGTATCACCGGGTGTATTACGCCAATGTGGTACTCGAAAGCGTCGGGGTAATAAGGGATAAATTGAGTGATGCCGATTATAGGGAAATCGGGGCAATCGCCAAATTCTACCGGAGCCTGTCTTTTTTTGAATTGATGAACCTGTTTTCATTGCCCTATAATGGAAAGTCAAATGGGGATAAACCGGGAATTCCACTCAGAACATCATCTGATATCAATGTAAAGTTTAAAAGGTCTACCATATCGGAATGCTATGAACAGATCATAGGAGATCTCGAAGATTGTATGGAAGATTTACCATTACTGGCCCAGATAAAGACCAGGCCCAGTAGGCTTGCTGTATGGGCGCTTCTGGCTAGGGTTTATCTTTCGATAGGTAATTATGCGCAGGCATCTGAATATAGCAGACTGGTCATAGAGAAAAAAACTGAACTGTTGAACTACGCAATAATTGATGAAAAAAAAGAAAATCCTTTTGGCAGGTACAATGCCGAGGTGATCCATTCTACTTCAAATTA
>NZ_JBWKUH010000054.1:0-5362 GCF_059420745.1 Sphingobacterium sp. GW821-FHT03E03 | reverse complement strand
AAAAAAGAATTCTGATTATGTAAATAGTTGGAATCAAAAACTTCATTTTACAATGGAGAGTTTGATCCTGGCTCAGGATGAACGCTAGCGGCAGGCCTAATACATGCAAGTCGGACGGGATCCATCGGAGAGCTTGCTCGAAGATGGTGAGAGTGGCGCACGGGTGCGTAACGCGTGAGCAACCTACCTCTATCAGGGGGATAGCCTCTCGAAAGAGAGATTAAGACCGCATAATATAATTTTCCGGCATCGGGAGATTATTAAATATTTATAGGATAGAGATGGGCTCGCGTGACATTAGCTAGTTGGTAGGGTAACGGCCTACCAAGGCGACGATGTCTAGGGGCTCTGAGAGGAGAATCCCCCACACTGGTACTGAGACACGGACCAGACTCCTACGGGAGGCAGCAGTAAGGAATATTGGTCAATGGGCGGAAGCCTGAACCAGCCATGCCGCGTGCAGGATGACTGCCCTATGGGTTGTAAACTGCTTTTGTCCAGGAATAAACCTCTTTACGTGTAGAGAGCTGAATGTACTGGAAGAATAAGGATCGGCTAACTCCGTGCCAGCAGCCGCGGTAATACGGAGGATCCGAGCGTTATCCGGATTTATTGGGTTTAAAGGGTGCGTAGGCGGCCTATTAAGTCAGGGGTGAAATACGGTGGCTCAACCATCGCAGTGCCTTTGATACTGATGGGCTTGAATCCATTTGAAGTGGGCGGAATAAGACAAGTAGCGGTGAAATGCATAGATATGTCTTAGAACTCCGATTGCGAAGGCAGCTCACTAAGCTGGTATTGACGCTGATGCACGAAAGCGTGGGGATCGAACAGGATTAGATACCCTGGTAGTCCACGCCCTAAACGATGATAACTCGATGTTGGCGATAGACAGCCAGCGTCTTAGCGAAAGCGTTAAGTTATCCACCTGGGGAGTACGCCCGCAAGGGTGAAACTCAAAGGAATTGACGGGGGCCCGCACAAGCGGAGGAGCATGTGGTTTAATTCGATGATACGCGAGGAACCTTACCCGGGCTTGAAAGTTAGTGAAGAGACCAGAGACGGTCTCGTCCTTCGGGACACGAAACTAGGTGCTGCATGGCTGTCGTCAGCTCGTGCCGTGAGGTGTTGGGTTAAGTCCCGCAACGAGCGCAACCCCTATGTTTAGTTGCCAGCATGTAATGGTGGGGACTCTAAACAGACTGCCTGTGCAAACAGCGAGGAAGGTGGGGACGACGTCAAGTCATCATGGCCCTTACGTCCGGGGCTACACACGTGCTACAATGGATGGTACAGCGGGCAGCTACATAGCAATATGATGCTAATCTCTAAAAGCCATTCACAGTTCGGATTGGGGTCTGCAACTCGACCCCATGAAGTTGGATTCGCTAGTAATCGCGTATCAGCAATGACGCGGTGAATACGTTCCCGGGCCTTGTACACACCGCCCGTCAAGCCATGAAAGTTGGGGGTACCTAAAGCATGTGACCGCAAGGAGCGTGTTAGGGTAAAACCGATAATTGGGGCTAAGTCGTAACAAGGTAGCCGTACCGGAAGGTGCGGCTGGAATACCTCCTTTCTAGAGTATCGCGGATCGGTACTCGTCACGTTACATATGATTGAAAAAGAAGAAAAAACATCAGAAGAAAGTGCCCGCCCCTATAAGGAGCAGGACCGAGAGAGATAGATGAACAGAATAGCTAGTCCCGTAGCTCAGTTGGTTAGAGCACTACACTGATAATGTAGGGGTCAGCAGTTCAAATCTGCTCGGGACTACCAGGTAGTAATGAGTATTTAGTATCTAGTATTTAGACAAATGGATGGCGACATACATGGATCTAAGGACTAATGTCTAACATCTCAGGTCTAACAAAAAGGGGAATTAGCTCAGCTGGCTAGAGCACCTGCCTTGCACGCAGGGGGTCAACGGTTCGAATCCGTTATTCTCCACGTTCTTAGTACAAAGTATTTAGTATATGGTATTTAGAGATGATATGGCGACATATCGGAGTCTAACTACTGCTATCTAACTACTGGTTACTAAAAAAAGAGTTCTTTGACATATTGAAAGAGAAAAAAAATTACAAGAGAAGACAACAGTATAGAGACAATGCTGGTATGTGTCTGATGTAGGGAGGAGACCCTCGGTCGAAGGCCGAACGAATCTCTGCGTAGCATACGGGTATATATATCACAAGCAGCCGCATAGTAGCAAAAGGCTATGCCGGTGAAGAAAGTAAATAAGGGCACACGGGGGATGCCTAGGCTCTCAGAGGCGAAGAAGGACGTGATAAGCTGCGATAAGCTTTGGGGATTGGCAAATGCGACTTGATCCAGAGATTTCCGAATGGGGCAACCTGACTATTTGAAGAATAGTCGTATGATACGCGAACGCGCTGAACTGAAACATCTAAGTAGGCGTAGGAGAAGAAAATAACAATGATTTCCCAAGTAGTGGCGAGCGAACGGGAAAGAGCCCAAACCGGTTATGTTACGGCATAGTCGGGGTTGTAGGACCACGATATTGTACAATGCTATGAACTGGAAGCAGGTGGGAAACTGCGCGACAAGGGTGAGAGCCCCGTACAGGTAAAGAATATTGGCATAGTGGTATCCTGAGTACCGCGGGACCGGAGAAATCCTGTGGGAATCCACCAGCACCATCTGGTAAGGCTAAATACTCCTGAGAGACCGATAGTGAACCAGTACCGTGAGGGAAAGGTGAAAAGAACCCCGAACAGGGGAGTGAAAAGAACCTGAAACCGTGTGCTTACAAGCGGTTGGAGCAGACAAGTTCTGTGACAGCGTGCCTTTTGCATAATGAGCCTACGAGTTACTCTTGTCTGGCAAGGTTAAGCCCTTCAGGGGCGCAGCCGAAGCGAAAGCGAGTCTTAATAGGGCGCATAGTCAGATGAGGTAGACGCGAAACCTTGTGATCTACCCTTGGGCAGGTTGAAGTTGCAGTAACATGTAATGGAGGACCGAACCGATAAACGTTGAAAAGTTTCCGGATGACCTGAGGGTAGGGGTGAAAGGCCAATCAAACTGGGAAATAGCTCGTACTCCCCGAAATGTTTTTAGGAACAGCGTCGGCATCGAGTTTAATAGAGGTAGAGCTACCGATTGGGTGCGGGGGAGTCAAATCCTACCAAATCCAGACGAACTCCGAATGCTATTAAATATGGCCGGCAGTGAGGCTTTGGGTGCTAAGGTCCAAGGCCGAGAGGGAAAGAACCCAGACCATCAGCTAAGGTCCCCAAATTCGTTCTAAGTTGAACTAACGAGGTCCGGTTGCCCAGACAGCTAGGATGTTGGCTTGGAAGCAGCCATTCATTTAAAGAGTGCGTAACAGCTCACTAGTCGAGCGGCCGGGCGTGGATAATAAACGGGCATCAAGAACGGTACCGAAGCTATGGATTTGTAACAGGAGTTACATCTGGTAGGGGAGCATTCCATATGGGGCGAAGATATCTGGTAATGGGTGTTGGACCGTATGGAAAAGCAAATGTAGGCATAAGTAACGATAAGGCGGGTGGGAAACCCGCCCACCGAAAGACCAAGGTTTCCTGATCAACGTTAATCGGATCAGGGTCAGTCGGGACCTAAGGCGCACCCGAAGGGGGCAAGCCGATGGACAACTGGTTAATATTCCAGTACTCTTCATAACTGCGATGTGGTGACGGAGTAGTGACACTGCCGCGAACTGACGGAATAGTTCGTTGAAAGGCGTAGGTATAGGGACGGTAGGCAAATCCGCCGACCCTGCTGAACCCCAATAGTACAGCAAAGCTCCGGTGGCGCTGATAGAGCAGGTAAACAGACTTCCAAGAAAACCCGCTAAGCTTCAGGTTATGAAGACCCGTACCGCAAACCGACACAGGTGGTCGAGGAGAGAATCCTAAGGTGCTCGAGTGAGTCATGGCTAAGGAACTCGGCAAAATGGCCCTGTAACTTCGGGAGAAGGGGCGCTGTCTCGCAAGAGCAGCCGCAGTGAAAAGGCCCAGGCGACTGTTTAACAAAAACATATGGCTTTGCAAAATCGCAAGATGAGGTATAAGGCCTGACACCTGCCCGGTGCTGGAAGGTTAAGAGGGGATGTCATCGTAAGAGAAGCATTGAATCGAAGCCCCAGTAAACGGCGGCCGTAACTATAACGGTCCTAAGGTAGCGAAATTCCTTGTCGGGTAAGTTCCGACCTGCACGAATGGTGTAACGATCTGGGCGCTGTCTCAGCCATGAGCTCGGTGAAATTGTGGTATCGGTGAAGACGCCGATTACCCGCAACGGGACGGAAAGACCCCATGCACCTTCACTATAGCTTAACATTGAGATTGGGTACAGGATGTGTAGGATAGGCGGGAGATGTTGAAGCGGCTTCGCCAGGAGTCGTGGAATCAACCTTGAAATACCGCCCTTTCTGTATTCGGTTTCTAACTCCTTTATGGGGAGGACATTGTTTGGTGGGTAGTTTGACTGGGGTGGTCGCCTCCAAAAAGGTAACGGAGGCTTTCAAAGGTAAGCTCAGTACGCTTGGTAACCGTACGTGGAGTGCAATGGCATAAGCTTGCTTGACTGTGAGACCAACAAGTCGAACAGGGTCGAAAGACGGACATAGTGATCCGGTGGTTCTGTATGGAAGGGCCATCGCTCAAAGGATAAAAGGTACGCTGGGGATAACAGGCTGATCTCCCCCAAGAGCTCATATCGACGGGGAGGTTTGGCACCTCGATGTCGGCTCGTCACATCCTGGGGCTGGAGAAGGTCCCAAGGGTTGGGCTGTTCGCCCATTAAAGTGGCACGCGAGCTGGGTTCAGAACGTCGCGAGACAGTTCGGTCCCTATCTGTTGTGGGCGTTGGAAGTTTGAGTGGATCTGACCTTAGTACGAGAGGACCGGGTTGGACAGACCTCTGGTGAACCTGTTATGCCGCCAGGTGTACGGCAGGGTAGCTACGTCTGGAATAGATAAGCGCTGAAAGCATCTAAGTGCGAAACTAGCCACGAGATGAGACTTCCTTATAGGGTCGTAGGAGATGACTACGTTGATAGGCCATAGGTGTAAAGGTTGAGAGACCAAAGCCAAGTGGTACTAATAGCCCGAAGCTTTCTCAAGCAGACAGACACTGTTGTCTTCCTCTTTAATTTTTGAATTAATCTTTCAATATATATGTCATTATGGTTTAAGCTATAAGATGGGTATAAACTTTCACAGGAAAGTCTACATACTGATATCTAAAACTTGATACTATACAAGATCTTTAGGTGCCTATATCGGCGGTGTCTACCTCTTCCCATTCCGAACAGAGCAGTCAAGCCCGCCAGAGCCGATGGTATTGCCGTAACAGGTGGGAGAGTAGGTCGGTG
>NZ_JBWKUH010000053.1:0-5836 GCF_059420745.1 Sphingobacterium sp. GW821-FHT03E03 | reverse complement strand
GCAAAACTTCTCGCCAACTTAAATCCTATTTCTTCAATACCAATAAGTCAAAGAACGTCCGTATCATTACACGCAAAATAATTTGCGTATAAAAATGTATAGCACCTTTATTCCGGTGGCTTTATCTTTTTCCTAACACTTATTTTTTTATTCATTGGTTTTTAATTGTCCAACAGCATATTCTTCTAATCTACCTTCCCCCACTATTCCTTCAGGGTGTTGGAAATTCGTTTATGAACTCGATAAATGACCAACGTATTTTAAAGCGTTCTGAGCGATTATTTCATTTTGAAAAACGACAGTCCCTCCTTCCCTAATTCAAACCTACAGACGTACCGAAAACCCTTTAATTTTACACGATATTTATCCGCTCCGCTTGCCAAAGCATTTTTTTCTTTGATGGACTGTTGTTTGCGCTACCGAGCTTCCACCAGAGATTCAACGGATTGCTACCGCAAGCCTGTATCTTTCCGGTAGCCATTTGGTAGCTCTTTAGTATCTTCCCTGTACCTTTTTGGTACACTCCCAGTAGCTTAACAGTGAATCAACTGTAGTTTCTGATGCTAGCGATCGGCTATTTCCAATGCTTTAGAAATTGGTTTTCCTGTACGATCCTTCTCTTTAGGCTGTGCTTAGACAGTCTTGTGATAGGGTCAGGCTTGTCTCATGCTTGCAATTTTGTTGTGTCAAACTAGTAAGGTACTTGTGCGGACGCTGTTTGGCTCGAAAAATTTTAGCTGAGTTTAAGTACCTACCAACTCCTGACCAACTTCGCCCATTGACCGAGTTTTCATCGAGTCGGCTTCGAGTGGGACTTGGGCTAGCTTCGGGAAAATCCAAAGGACGATCCGTGCAAGACCAAAGCCCAGCAGCCGGAATGGCAGAAGTTAGGGCGAAGTTGGTCAGAAGAAAGTCCAAATAATACCTCTTTTTTACGACACTTCCTCTCCACTTTGAAGTTGGCAAATTCCCCCTTTTAAGCCGACAGTTTCCTAGCACCAGCCAAGTACTTTTATAGTACTTTTTTCCTTTGTTAATTTCCTTACCCAACGATTGCCTAAATAGTACTATATCTGTACTTAAGTAGTACTTAACGAGTGCTTGAAATATGTAGGCAAAATACAACTGAAAACTGGTCGTTAATTCAGTTAATTGAACCCTGCTTTTTTCCGAATTAATTTGGTTTATGCAGAAGGAACGTTTCCCATTAGACAGTTCACTCCCGCCCTTGTAAAAATTGGTCATTTCTAAGGTCTTTAAAGGTTGTAACCTGCTGGATTAAGAATTCCGATTTCGATACAAACAAATATATCCAAAACTCCTAAATCCGGCTTAGGTCACGATAAAAAATTAGAATCAATAGCTAAATCTAAGAGCGTTGGAATAGATTTTTCAAAGGTATATAATAGCGTCGCTACGCTCTTCAAGATTAGAGAAAGTCATTACATGACTAAACACACAGAGCTATTCTGGAGCGCTAGATAAATTTTTGTAAAGTTGTTTTTTCATTCTCGTTTTTTTTGGTTAGACGAGTCCCAAAAACTTCGACAGGGCGGTTCCTGTTTTCAGTATCAACAAGGCACTAGAACAGGCCCCGAAACAACATCCAACAGGAAACCAGCCGTGAAGAAATGCAAATATACGATATTTACAGATTTCCTTATGGGCAATGGTATACTCCTGTCTTCTCGTTTCGGTTCAAAAAGTGCTAGTTTCTGTTGACGAGACCCTTTAATTAAGCTCTAAACAAAGAGAAAAATATCTCTCTATTTTCAATAATTCAGTACAATGATACAAATATAACACTAAATGACGTAATATAAAAATATAATGACGTATTTTTCAGTATTTAAATTGCTTTTAATCTTGGTTATATTCGTTTTTCCATTTCTCACCACCGGAAAAATCAGTACAATGAACGAAAAACACATAGGAAAGATTTTAAATATTGTTGCGACGAATTACCCATTACCGAAAGTTGAAATAATTAAATTGGCTGGTTATGATTCTCAATCAACGTATTATAAGCACATATCCCAAAAAGATTTACCTTTTGGAATTCTTTATAAGTACGCAAAGGTGATTGACTATAATTTTGCAAAAGAAATACCTGAATTTAAGAAGTGGATTGAAAATAATAATCTTGCACAAATTGGCACAAACAATTTAGAAGAATCCAAATTAATTAAAGAAAGGGATTCATGGAAGGAAAAATACTTTACACTATTAGAGAAATATAATAAGCTTCTCGAGGAACTTAGAAAGTAACCATTTTCTCTCAATCGAAATTTCTGTATCGTAAAAACAATTATAAAGCAGCTCCATTTAAATAGAGCTGCTTTTATAATTTATAATTAACTATTGATGTAAATAGGATTTGCCTTTACTTTAAAAGTCTTCACTATAGTACTCCGCGGAGAACCGTTATTAGGAACCACATCAAATGTAATTCGTAGAAAAAATCCAGTCATTAACTGTTCATTTGAATCCCATGGGTTTGGACTTGCTGGCTGAGGTGTATATCCCCCATTTCCATCCCAACCAACATTGCCGACAGTAATTCTGTAATGGTTAGAAAATTCATAATTAATCGGAAACACATTAATTTGATTTCCATCTTTTTCGCGCTGAACAAGTTCTTGTTTTAAATTTTCAACTCTCGCTCCATCCGGACTAGTATTTATAATATCTGGGTTAAAAACAATATTATAAGAGTTCTGAACTAATCTATAATCTGATGGGTTAAAAATAGAAAAGCGTTCATCACGGTCGCCGGGTTCACCGCGTTCAGTATGCCATTCTTCTGTAGCTGTAGCATTCACAATTGGTGTTTTATCTAAAGTAAAAATACCTAACACCTTGTTATAAATTGGCAAAACACCTAGTTGATTGCTCGAATTACTGGCACCTGGGGGAACGAGCACTGGGGAAGCTATCAAATAACTATCATTTATAGATCCCGAAAGCTTATAAGTTGTTGAACTTTTCAAATTAATTACTTGGCTAGTTGTAGAAGAGGACCCACCAAAAATTGCACTCAATATTTTCCCAGCAGCTGCTGTATAACTTCCAGAGCCAAGAGCAGAAACAAAAGTCTTCAAAAATTCTGATTGTATTAAAGAATTTTTTGCGATTTCTTCTCCTATATTTTTACCGGATATTTGAACTGCTCCTTTTAATGAGCTATTTAAAATATTTCCAGGGCCCGCAGCGCTTTGTGTCATTGTCCCCTTAATTGTTCCTTCTGAGGTCCCATTAATCGTAATTTGAGAGATATTGGTAGAGCTAACATCCCATTGCAACAAACTACCTTGCGCAGGCATATTACGAATTGCAGGTGTATAATTGATTTCAAATTCCGCGCCGTACCAACACCCCGTAGCGCTAGTTCTATATGGCTGCACTTGAGAAATTTCCTTTACATTTTTCACGAGGGAAGCTATTTCTTCTGAGCCAAAGTTTAAAACAGGTATTGATTCATTATCCTTCAATTTTAAACTATGTGATACATAAGTACTAGGAATTGGGCTTATAGGATCTAGATAAAAAAAAGCTCTCAGTAAGCCTCTAAATTTATTATATATTATAAAAAATTTAGGGTTAATAGATTCGGTAGTACTAAAAGAATTGTAAACCAACTCCCAGCCATTTGATTTAAACCTATCCTCAATAAAAAATGCAGGAAAAGCTATATTCGCCCCCGATGACCATGGTGATAAAACTGTTGGTTGATTTACTGGAGCTGGCATTCGCTCTACGTTTTCCCAGTCAAAAGCTGTCGAAGCCATTGCCATAGACTTCGGTTTAATGTTTTTTTCCTCGTTTGCAATTTGCAACTCGCTTGTGCTACAAGATGCGAGAATTAGCGAAATTGAGGCAATTAATAACGACAATCTAAATCTTTTCATAATTCATCATAAATATTTATGTGAATATAATTTAAATAATTCAAATTCAAAATATGCTTACAAAAAGTTAACACAACAAGACTTAACAACAATAAGTAGTTCTCATTTTTTAAATAAAAAAGCTTCAAGAAATATTTTATTCCTTGAGACTTTAAGCAAATTGTTATACTTATTTAGAATGAATATCTCAATCCAATCATTGCAGACCACGTTGTTGAAGTGGTACTCGCTGGTACAAAAGGAGAAGTCACTAATATCCTTTCCTATTGTAACATTTGGCAAGTAGTATCAGCTACAGCATTTTTTCAACTCTGACTAATATTACCCTTCCATTAGTCAATATTGCAACTTGTAATCCCCATTTTGAATTAAATCTATATTCTTCAAACCTATTATCACTAACAAATTGGTCAAAGGCTTTTATTTGATCGGCTTTAGATAACAAAAACATCATCGTTATTTTTAAAATTTCCCCCTTCAACAACCTGGTCTCCTGTTTCTTTTGTTGTAAATTCGGTTGCAAGATCATGGGAAACCATTTTTTACTTGATAATCACGCAGATGCTCAATATCTCCGAGAAGAAAATAAGATAATGTATCATTTAAAGCTTCCGTAAGTTTTTCTTTCATCTTTAAGCTTTTATCGTATTGAATTTAAATTATAAAATTCTGAGTTTATATTGCTTTATCATTTCTTTTTCGAAAGCTATGACCAATAGTTACCCGAGCTCAATATTAAAATAAAAGCTACCAAACAGACCCTTTCTTTCAAATATTTCCTACAATTACTCTAATATACAATGAAAGCTTAGAAGGTGGGCTCACTGTCCACTCATTCCGTTTACAGTCTAAAGTTGGTAATAATTGAGTGTTAATTTGCCAAACAAAAGTCTCCAATAATGAAACGGAAAGCGTCAGAGAACGAATTATATTTTATAATTATACGCTGAAAGACTCATATCTATTATAAAATGAACAATATTTAAGTTACAAAATAAAAACACATAAAGTGATGTCTATCCAATCGTAAGAGAAATACCAAACCGAATAGATCCTATTGAATAACGGTTATTAGTGACTAGGAATTCAACTAAAGGGAAGATGAAAATCAAATCCAGACAGCAAAGACCATCTTATCCGTGATGATTTAGCCCAGCAGAAAAACATAAAAGGTTTAACAATGGTTGATCAATATGAGAATTTGTGTAAGTAAAAAAGCCAGAACTATTTAAAATTCTGGCTTTTTACATATTAAAATAGATAGATTATCTATAATTTGTAGAGGGATAGACCGGTCTATACTCTAGTTTTTCCATATTATAGATATCACCAAACTGCCTATCTACATTATCTTTCCCATAAATAGTAAAGCTATTCTTTCCGGCTGGGATAACAATACTTTCATTACGAATTCTAGGAAGGTCTTCAACTCTATTGACAATGACCTCCCAATAACGCTCGATCAAAACTGGCACAGGGTATGTTTTTATATATGGAATAGTTTTATTCTTGTCGACGTAAAATGAAAAAGTGTATGTCGCTTCTATATCGTAAGATCCCGATTGCCAATCATCGTAAGTTTTATTGTACGTAACGTTATAGTCGAGATACGGTTTCTCATCTCCATACAACATATTTATACCAAGTAAGTCTGTCGTAGTAGGATAGAAACTCGGAGAAATTACTACACTAGAATTATTAGCTGTAATTATATTTAGACTTGTATTTCTAGCAAAACTAGCATCGGTAGTTTTTGCAGGGTACATCATAATTGATCTAGCATCAAATAAACCCACGTCAACACTAAAAAGAACTCCAACTTTATTGAAATTATGCATCTTTTCAGGATAGATATTTGACGTATTGATTGTAACGTAATTATCCCTATCATTTCTCCCCATTTCATGATGAATACCACAGGCATGTAG
>NZ_JBWKUH010000052.1:0-5872 GCF_059420745.1 Sphingobacterium sp. GW821-FHT03E03 | reverse complement strand
TATTTTGGATCAATAATTTGATTTATGGCAAAAATATTATTTTCCCTGTGTGTTTTTTTTAGTTGCAACATGCTATTTGCTCAAATCCATATCGTTGATAGTTTGAGTGGTGAACCTGTGCCTTTAGTGAATATTTACGCTGAAGATGGAACATTATTAGGTGTTGCAAATGCGAAAGGGGAGTTCGCTATGGATTCGCTGAAGCAGCATGCAAATACAAAGATCATATTGCAGCATATTTCCTATAATAATTATCATGAATCGAGTTCGAAGCTGCGAAAAGAGAAGCTGATCAAATTGATTCCGCGTAGCATTAAAATAGATGAGATCGCTATCGAAGATAAGAGTCAGTATGATTATCTGATTTTGAAAGGGTATTTTAGAAATACTACTTTTTTCAATAAGCGTACACGTTATTTCTACGACGGAATTATTGAATATTATATTCCGTTGAAAAACAAAAATGGGAAAGTCTATCACCGTATTTTGGATTACCGGATTTTTGAGGATTCCATCGCTACTCAGAATTTTAGAGAGGTGATGGGCAATTTTTGGCAATGGAAGCCACATGTGATGCGCATAAAAGCGCAGTCTGTTGCCAATGATCTTCCGTCAAAGTTTGTTATGGTTCAGGATAAAGGGCGGAGAATCATTCGGACGGATAATCTGAATACCGGATATATCCAAAAAACAGCCCGTGGTGATGTACAGGTATATTTTGATATTATTCCACCCAATAGCCAAAAAGAAGTAAGCTTCTTTAAGGTCAAAGGGCAGCAATATACCGGCGTAACCATGGAAAATTATTCGCCGACAAATCTCGATCAACCTGAACAGGGTAAGTTGGTCAGCAGGGTGGTAATGAACGTCGGTGCTATCAAAAGAGGTAGTAAATCGGAATTTGTTCCTTTTGATTTTTTGAGTGAGTTTTATACGCAAGAACGTCGATTCATGACGAAAGAAGAATTCAAGAGTGTAAAGAAAGAGGTTACTTCAGGTCTTTGGCTCGCATTGAAAAGCCGGTATACAAGCAAATTTTGGTTGGACAATACTAAATTTGGCATCCCACCGATGAATCCTTTTATTGAGAAAAAATTCGGCAAGGAACTGCTGGAGCTAAAATAAATTTGAATGTTGTGCTGCTGTTAAAAACAGGATTATCTATTTCTAACAATAATAGTGTCGTTGTTATTATTATAATGCAAATGTGCTAGAAGATTCAGCTTTTTCAAGCTTTCTGACAAATCTTTTTGGATTTTTCGATATCGACCCTTAGTAATACTTAGTTCAAGCGCAGTAGAAAGCATTTTCACACGATTGCCACTTTCATCCAATGGATAGATAAAAAAATAACGCGCTCGACCTGCGTATTTTTTTGAAAAAACCTGTCGGGTATAGGTATCATAGGTCGGACCCACGACAAACTCATGATCTGTGTAGTAAAATGATTGGGGCTGTTGAAAGTTTTGGCGGAGTTCCAGCCGATCTGCATAGATGGTTAATTTGGTTCCAAATCTTTCGTAAAGGCAATAGCAAAAAGCAAGAAAAGAAAATAAAACCAAGCCCATAAGAACCAAGGAAAAATTTCGCTCGACAAAGATTAAATAGCAAATCCCCACCCAGCCAATGAGCGGGGCTATCATATAAAATGTCCATTGATTATTTGGATAGTATACCTTCACGTATTATTTTTATTCTATTTAAAATCTTTGTGTTATTTTGAATCAAGTCGAGAATGTTAATCTGTTTCAGTTTTAAAGCTTCCTTGTGTAAGACATGGTCTCAACCGGATTACCAAAGATCTTCTTGCTACCTTTTTGTTGGGTGAAGGATTTATGCTGTGCTATTTCAGTAGCAATCCCGTAAATGATTTGCATATCCTGTTGGGGGTGGATCGTTATGATTAACTGTCCTTGCTGATCGAAAAGCTGAAGCTGATTAACCAATGCATGGTTTATCTTCATGCTATAAATATCGCCTAGAGGGATGTCCTGATCCGGTTTCTTCTTTTGTTTGATCAGGACATGTTGATGATCGATATGTACCTCTATTTTGGGGTTAATTAGCTGCAGGATCACAACAAATGGACCAATAACAATGATTGCGACCAAGAAGCCCAGCACTTTGGCTGATCCAAAGTTATTAACAGCATCGGCCATACCATTTATACCACCATAGATGAGACTGAAAATAGTAAAAACGATAATCAAATAGCTAAATCCAAAGATTAAACCCTTTTTAACATTGTGCGATTTAAACTGAAAAGTCTTCATAAGTCAAATTCTCACTGCTTATCTCTCTATTTATATATTCATTAATTGGATAAATATAAATATCTTTATCCAATTAACGAATATATAAGCGAACAAGAAAGAAATCATTATTTTTAAAGCGCTGAAACTTGGGAAACAGTATCCAAATCGAACGGAAAAATTTAGGTAAAAAGGGGAATTATGCCACATTGATTTTGTTTGGTCTTATTTTTTTATTAGGTTTTCTTTCCATCTTTTGGGATTGGAAATCAAGTATAGCGCCTGTTGCCTGTGTAATTATTACCTATTTTCTGAGCCGAAAAATAGACCTCATTGTGCATCTGAAATGGTTTTCCTTTAGTTTGATTTTTTTAGCCTTGCTCTTATCCTGGTTATTACAGTTATCCTTTTGGATGCTTATCCTTCAATTTCTGGCATTAAGTTGTATTCTCTTTGTGATAAGTCAGATAAAGACTGGTCGGAATGATGATACGGATATTATTTTTTCAATGAATGCGGATAATTTTTCCTGCCTTTGCCCTGAGAGTAATGATTATAAGGGCTATGCCCTTAATCCGATGGGGTATAAGAAATACTTTAGAACAAAGGATATTGATAGCATTCAACAGGACGAGCGTGGGTTGCTCATTGTTGTAAAAGGAGAGATTTTGCGACCACGGGAGTTAACAGCATCTGAAATAACACAAATTTTAGCCTACTTCAATGCCGAGGAGTTTAACGTGGTCGAGGATATTCCTACTCGTGATATTCGTCAGGATGAGAACGAATTAGCATGGGTGAAAATTGTGGTCTTTGGTGTTCCAGTTTTGTTAGGTTCGCTGTCGGCTTACTTTTTAGGTGATAACGGAGGAAATGCAGTCGTGACTATAATCAGTTTATTACTACCCTTCCTATTGATTCCGCTACTGCTGATACTTGTCAATAGATGGAAACGTCGGTCAGAAAAGAAGTAAGGTTTATTTTAAGAAGTTAGCATACCAGTGACCTGAGGATTTTATAATACGCTGCTGGTTTTGAAAATCAACATACACCAACCCAAATCGTGGCCGATATCCTTCCGCCCATTCAAAATTGTCTAAAAAAGTCCAGACGAAGTAGCCTTTCACATTTACACCTTCTTCTTTTGCCTGATAGACATGCTGTATGGCTTCTTGCAAATAGTTCAACCGTCTGGGATCATGTACCTGTCCATGCTCAATTTGATCCTTAAAAGCAGCTCCATTTTCGGTAACAAGGAGTGGCGGCATATTGGGGTAACTACTGAATTTTTTCAGCATTTGGTAGATGGAGCTAGGGTATACTTCCCAGTTCATTTCGGTCATTTCAACTTTACGCTCCTTGGCCGTCACGATCTTTGCCTGAAGATAGGGGACAAACATGGCATAGCGAATCATTTCACGTGTATAATTTTGAATACCGATAAAGTCCATATCAAACTTTAAATCGTTCTCATCACCCTGTTTGATGTATTTTTCAATTCGATTGAGAATTTTGATTTCCTGTGTAGGGTAACCCATGCCCAGTAATGGCTCGATGAACAATCTATTGAGTAATACATCCGCTTTTTTTGCCGCAATCACATCTTTTTCCCTTGAGGTGAATGGTTCTACATGGGAACAGGAAAAAGTCGTACCCACCTGGCTGTCCGGTTGTAATGATTTTATGATCCTAGCGCCATGTGCTTGTGCTAATGCAGCATGGTGAGCCGCCGCAAGAAAGTTGCCCAAACCTTTTCTTTCCGGAGCATGTACACCAAAGAAATATCCTGCAGCCGTAAATACGGTTGGCTCATTAAGCACCATCCAATTTTTGACACGATCTCCATAACGGGCAACACATGTGGATACAAATTCACCAAACCAATCTTTGACATCACGGTTGACCCAGCCACCTTTTTTATCTAAAGCATGGGGGAGATCCCAGTGATATAGCGTAACCCAGGGTGTAATCCCCAGTTCCAGTGAGAGGTCGATCAGGCGATCATAGAAATCCATGCCTGACTGATTGGGCTGCCCAATACCATTTGGCAGGATACGGCTCCAAGACAAGGAAAAACGATAATTAGGAATGTGCATACCTTGCATTAATGCGAGGTCTTGTGTATAGCGATTGTAGAAATCACAGGCGTGATCGCCATGTTGATTTTGAAATATACGGTTTCTTTTCTTTACAAAGATATCCCATATAGAAGGGCCTTTGCCATGTTGATCATGTGCCCCCTCGATTTGATAAGCGGCGGTAGATACTCCCCAAATAAAATCTTTGCCAAAGGCATCTTTGGTTAAATGCATTTATCGAAATATAGCTGTCAGATGTGTCATCCGACCTGAATATGAATTAATCTTTATGGAACCTTAGTGGTGAATAGAACGAACTGAACCGACCTAAAAAGATTCTAAATATAATCCGTTGGAAAAAAAAGTTGATCGTTTTCATAATTGATACATTAAAGTGTTAACTGCATTAATTATTCTATTATAAAGGAACGAAACTGATATTAACTGGATATGAATTATTTATTAAATATATGAAAAAATAACTATTTTATTTTGGTTGTTCTTAGACAGTGGAATTGTTTGATTTTTGATCTCGTATTTTCGGTAAATTATTATCTTTAAGATTACAATAAGGAAATGACATATTAAAAAAAGACCAACTAACAATCAAACTGTACCGTACCAACAAATGGATATGCTGCTGTGGATAGGATAATGATCGTTCTCGATTCTTCGTAATCACGGGGACTGGAGATAACAAAGTCTAATTTACCATCCCGATCGAGGTCGCCAATAAATTCGAGTGCTGTCGCTGTATCATGATAGGCAGTCTGGTCGATCAGTGTCCGTTGATATTGACCGTTGACAAAAAGCTTTAATGTATATCTTGCATTGGGTTTCTGATCCTCATCCCTATAGAATTCAATACCAGTAGCACGCAACTCATAACGGTCATTTTTATAGGTAAATTCAGCAGGTTTATTGGGGGGAATAATCTTATTGGGAATTGCTATACTGTCTACTGAACCATTCTGTATAGCGGATATGTTAAAAAACACCAACACATCATTTTGCGGATTTATGGTTTCTGTGGGTAAGCCCGAACAAGGTTCTTCTTTCTCATAAGTAATGGTATATTTCGCTGGTGCAACGTTATATTTTCCGTTTTTACGATGAAGTTCCAACCAGCCGTTGTTAATCACTTTGGATACGTTATTATCATCCCAGATGCGATAAGCAAAAGGTACTAAAACCTGACCAGCTATCATGGAGTCCGTCGGATTGATCATTGGTGCTGATGCAGCTGGAAGGGCTTTTTCAGCTTGTGATTGCTGAGGAGGAATTGTTGTATCCGCTGCTGCCTCTTGTTTTGTGGATGTTGAATTCATAGCCTTATTTTGGCATGCTGATAAGACTAGGACCAGAAAGAAAGAGATGCTCGTAAATTTTAAATAACCCATATGCTGTATTTTATCGTAAAAAAAAATAAAAGAAGTAAAATACGCTTTCGGGATGCTAAATAGGCTGCTATTTAATTTTTTCTTAAACGATTATGGAATCTATTTATTTGCTGCATCCTTTCAGAAAAAAAATGCTCATATT
>NZ_JBWKUH010000051.1:0-6821 GCF_059420745.1 Sphingobacterium sp. GW821-FHT03E03 | reverse complement strand
TATAGGAATTGGTTTTCTATTCTCCTAAGAGAAAGATGGAAAGCTTACAGTGATTTGATGAACGCGCTTGGCCGATAGACTCTCTATATCATTAATTACCAATGGAAAGTTACAAATGCTGACAACATATATGGCTTCCAATTGCAATCCTTTTACTGGTACAGAAATAACCAGACCGTATTATTTCTATATTTAGATTTAATTGGAAATTATCTGTCAAAACGTGGAGACGGATTTCTTAGGCTTGATGGCGATAATGGTCCATCTATTGAAGGAGAATTAAGATATATCTCAACATATTACTGACCAAACCAGAGGAGATGTCATTCCCGTTAAATTTGTTGTTGTAAATTCCTTTGCCACTTTTTTTTGGGGTTCACTGAGTGTAGGCTTATAAGATGTTCAATTTTGTGGGTGCCTAAAACTACAATTATTCTTGCCTAAAATCTGCTTTTTTTTGGCAATCAGCTGGGGTTTGTTAAAAAGAGTTTAGTTGCAATTTAAGAAATTATTTATCCATTGTGATAATTATGGTTTCGGTTTATAGGTTTTGTATATAAAAATGAAGATTCCTCCTCTCTATCTTCGTGTTTCTTTGGATCATTCCGAAAATATAGTTGAATAGAGATCTCATTCCTGATAGGCCTGTTGGTAATTGTCTCGATATTATAACTTTACTACGGTAATTTTTGGCATATTTTAGCCTTGAATATATAGTTTTTCTTGTAAAAGAAATCCACGAAGTAAGTTATTGATACAATTTGTTTTATTAAAAACTAATTTTATCTTACTGATATACAGTGTTTTGTGTTTTATTGTAAATTAATTGTTATCAAGAAGTTATGCTAGCATTGTAAAAGTTGAAAAAAGTTATAATTTTGTGTTTAACATTTTTTAACAAGTCATATTCTTTGGGAAAAAATGCGTTACTAACTAGACACATATTACAAATTATTGGAAAGTAAACTATTGATACTAACCAAGTTATTTTTGAAAAATAAACATTTTTTAATAAACGTAAACATATGAAACACAAATTACTCAGTTTTTTCGTGGGTAGTATGATCCTGACTTCTGTGGCATTTGCGCAGGAGAAGAAAGTCAGTGGTCGTGTTACTGGAGCTGATGGTAAGCCATTGGCAGGTGTAACGATTGCTGTACAAGGATCTAGCGTTGCGACCCAAACAGATGTGAATGGTAATTATTCATTATCTGTACCAACAGGGAAGATAATTGTCTTCCGTTCAGTCGGATTTGCAGACAAGACCTTGATTGTCAAGGAAGGACAGTCTGCTTTTAATGTAATTTTAGACAACAGCGACAATGCATTGGAAGAAGTTGTCGTTACAGCGATGGGGGTGTCTAAACAAAGTAAAGCTCTCGGATATGCTGCTTCGACGATTAAAGCAGATGATATTACTGCGGCAAATAATATGAATGCGATGACTGGTCTTCAAGGTAAGATGGCTGGTGTAAGTATTTCAAACTCAGGTACAACAGGTGGGTCTACGAAAGTCGTCATTCGTGGGGTTTCATCATTTTCCGCGAATAACCCTCTTTACGTTGTTGATGGTGTGCCAATTAATAACGGCTTACAGGGAAATATTACTTCAACACGATCGGTCGATTTGGGAAATGCAGCCAATGATATAAACCCGGACGATATCGAATCTATGACCGTATTAAAGGGAGCCTCGGCTACAGCGTTATATGGCTCTCGTGCAGCTCATGGGGTAATCATGATTACAACAAAAAAAGGTAAACTTGGACAAAATTTAGCGATCAGCTATACTGGCGCAATTAATTCTAGTAGCGTGTTGATGGTTCCACAAACCCAAAATTTATTTGGACAAGGCTGGCCTGATTTTGATGCTATTGAAAATGGTTCTTGGGGGCCAAAACTTGATGGTATTGAAAGACCATGGGGTTCCGAAGTTGATGGTGTCGCCCTGACTAAGCCATTTGCTTATGTAAAAGATAATATCAAGAATTTCTATGTTAAAGGGCTTGATGTTACCAATACATTATCGATTTCTGGGGGCGGTGAAAAATCTTCATACATGTTTTCTTATGGTAATTTTTTCCAACAAGGAGTTTTGCCTGGACACCCTGACAAATTAAAACGTAATAATTTCTCTTTTAGAGGAAACACAAAACTCGATAAATTTGAATTTAGCTACGGTGTTAATTACGTGCGAAGAGATTTGGATGCAGTTTATCAGGGACAAGGGGCAGCTGATGGTGGAAATGTAACGTTTCAGGAACTTATCCAAATCCCTGTGGACATTAACATTTCATCGATGAAAGATTATCTTAATAAGTATTATAACGATGATAATTATTTTACAGCGTATGCAAGCAACCCCTATAAAGCATTAAAAGATAACGGAAGGAAATTGCAAGACGACCGTTTTTATGGAAACATCGATCTATCCTATAAAATTTTACCTTGGTTAAAAGCTGTTGGAAAATTAGGGGGAGATTTTGGAAATAATAAATCGATCGATTTTGCACAAAAAGTAACTTATACACCAGGTTCACCATCTGATGCGCATGGAAAAACTCCAATTACCGGACGTTATGGCGAGTTTTATCGTAAAACAAATCAACTTGATGCGACATTTATGTTTCAAGGAGATAAAGATATAAGTGAAGATATTAATATTTCAGGATCAATAGGTTATAACTTTAATCAACGAGGTTATACTGAATTGAATTCGTATGTCAGTGGTTTGAATATACCAGGATGGTATAGTCTAAAAAATACAAGCGGTACTCCCATTACAGACAATTTATTTGTTAGACAACGATTAATGGGGCTTTTTGCTGATGCCACTTTTGGTTATAAAAACTACTGGTTTGTCAATGGTTCCTTTCGTTCTGATTGGTCGTCAACCCTTCCTGCAAATCATAGAAATTATATTTATGGAGGTGTGAATACTTCTTTAATTGTGACTGAAGCTTTTCCAGAATGGAAATCTGATAATTTCAATTTCTTGAAATTGAGGGTTGCTTGGGGTAAGACCGGGGCTGACGCACAACCTTATTTAACAGCGAATGCATATGAATCATCGCAAATTAATTTGGGATATGGTAATATGTTTTTACCATTAGGAGGTGTTGCTGGCTTGCAGCATAAAAAGACCTTGGGAAATGAAGATTTAAGACCGGAAATTACAACTGAACTTGAATTTGGTGCTGAAATGAGATTCTTAAAAGATAGAATTAGCTTAGATGCATCGTATTATAATCGTAAAACAGTAGACCAAATTATAAATGCTGATCTCGCTCCAGAGACAGGGTACACTACAAGAACGCGAAATATTGGTGATATTAGAAATAAAGGATTTGAGATCGGTTTAAATACGACGCCATTGAAAATAAATGATTTTCAGTGGGATTTGGGTGTTAATTTTACTAAAAATATCAGTAGAGTTGAGAGCCTTTGGGATGATGTTCAGGAGTATAATATCTATGATGCATATGGTGTTGATTTTATAGCACAGGTGGGACAACCGCTGGGTATTTATAAGGTTGCACAAGTTATGACAGTGAAAGATGGACCATTTGCTGGAAAAACTGTGGTCAATAACGCTGGTTTACCGATTGCGGATCCTAATACAAAGCGCGCGATTGGTAAATATGAGCCTGATTTTGTGATGGGCTTTACTACTAAATTTAGATATAAGGATTGGAGTCTAGGTGGCGTTTTAGATTGGCGTAAAGGTGGATTCTTTTACTCATATACTGCGCAGTTAAATTATTTTGTTGGAAATGCGACAAAGACTGTTTTTAATGAAAGACAACCATGGTTAGTACCGAATTCGGTGAAGCAATTAGCTGATGGCTCTTATGCGGAAAACGACATTCAGATTTCTGGTACGAATCAGTATGCATACTGGAATCCAAATCAAAATAATGCACAGTATGCCGAGGCTGTATTGAAAAGAGATTTCGTTAAACTAAGGGAACTTGTTTTAACTTATTCTTTACCAAAATCTGTGTTAGGATCGAAAATTAGAGGTGTTGATTTTAGTTTGGTGGCGCGTAATTTGTTTTTATGGACACCTAAAAACAATAATTTTGTCGATCCCGAATCTTCTAACTATGGTAATGACATAAGATCCAATTTTGGAGAGTTTGCAGCAGGTCCGACTTTCAAGAGTTTTGGTGGTAGTGTAAAAGTTCGTTTCTAATCTGTAAAATATTTGATATGAAAAAGTTTAAAAAAATAGCATATATATTTATAGCAAGCTCCCTATTTTTAGGTTCTTGTGATAAGAGTCTGGATATTAATTCAGATCCTTACTTGCCAGTTGAACAAGATGCAAGTCCAGATCTTCTATTTCCTTCTGGTGTAGCTTATAGTGCAGCGAAGATAGGAGGCGATCTTCAATTGATCGGAGCCTTTTGGTCTCAGCATTATACACAATACAATTCGTCCAGTCAATATAGAGATTTAGATTCTTATGCTCTGACCAATCAATCTTATGATGGAATTTGGGCTAATTTATTTGGCGGCGGAATGAAGGATTTACATATTGCAAAAACGAAGGCTGAAGCTGCAGGTCAGTGGAATTATTATGTAGCATCATCTATCATCTTGGCATTTGACTATCATGTCTTGGTTGATCTTTATGGTGATCTTCCGATATCGGAAGGTTTACAAGGTGATAAAGGCATTTATACACCAAAATGGGATGACGGTAAAACATCGAATAAGTTAATTGTGAGCCTGTTGGATGAAGCCTTGGCAAAATTAGATCAGGCTAAGGCAGCGGAGTCGATGGGAACAAAAGATTTTATTTTCGGTGGAGATATGGACAAGTGGCGCAAGTTTGCTAAATCTCTAAAGCTAAAAGTTTTGATGCGCGATTTTGGGACGAATACTGCTGCAATTACTACGCTTTTAAATGAAGGCGATTTATTGAGTACTGATGCAAAAATGGCTATTTTTGAAGACGTAAAAGACAAGTCAAACCCCTTATATGAATCTGATAGAAGGGCTTTGAATACTTTCGAAAATATCCGGGCAAGTAATACTTTATTATCTTATTTGCAAAAAAATGATGATCCAAGAATTTCAGATTTTTATGAGCTCTCCGTTAATAATAAGTACGAAGCCTATGCGCAGGGAGATTATGATGCTCCTTCTACAGTGGAATCTTCAAGAGCTAAACTAGGAGCTACTGATCCCGTATTTTTCATGTCGCTTGCAGAAGTTGAGTTTTTGCAATCTGAAGCATGGGCTAGAATGAACAATTCAGCAAAAGCAAAAGTACATTACGACGCGGGAGTAACTGCAGCATTTGTTCGTTGGAGTAAAAATGCTAGTTCATTAATAGCAGCCGGTGGCAAATATGAATTTAAACCTGGTGCTGTGGAGTCAATGATAGAGCAAATTATTATCCAAAAATGGGTTGCAGCAGTTCGTAGCCAGGCTTGGGATTCGTTCTACGATCAGAATCGTACAGGATATCCGAAAGTAAGTACTGTTGATCCTGATGATAGTAATTATGTCGCTGGTCAATATACAGCTGCGGTTAATTCATCATTACCAGGCATTGAAATACCTCGGAGATTAGCTTATCCAAAAGGTTCATCTGATTTTAATAAGAATACTCCTAAAGTTGTTCCTATTAATACAAAAATGTGGTGGCATAAAAAATAAATAAAAAGATCATGAAACATATATATAAATTCCTTTTAGGATTACTAGTTTTAGGCGTTGTTTCTTGTAAAAAGGAACAACCTGAAGTAGAATATTCTCCCATTTTTCCAATATCTGGCGAATGGCATACACATGTTTTTAATGAAGATGGGACCAGTGCTAACGCTAGTGTGTTTGCGTTGAGAACATACAATACTTCTGATAATTTGTCGGATGTAGCTTGGTTTAAATTAAGTACTGCAGCGCAGCCATTCGGGGTATTGGCGAAGATAAAAGTCGATGTTCCTAACAAGACATTAGTTGCAGGTGAATATCAGAATACGCTTGCTGTACCTGCAGGTAAAACTGCAATTACCTTGATCGAAGGAAAAATACTTCTGAATGCATCTAAGCAGCCAAGTAAAGCAGTCGCGGATAGTATTTATGTCAAATACAAAACTGGCGTAAACGGCAAAACCTATATTGTAAAAGGCCATAGACGTACGGCTTGGCCTGAGGACGTGTACTAGAAGCGGATATTTTGCAAATTGATTGTGAGAATTTAGAAAATACCTTATAATTAATAATAGACCGTATCAATTCTTAAAAGGTTGATACGGTTTTTTTTGTCATTATCTGTGCTCCTGGGATATCCAATCAGAAATTATTAGATGAGATTCATGTCTAATATGCTGTATCTTAGAGAACGTCGAAAGCTTGGCGTTCACACATTCTATGATCGGTTTTTTTAGTATAATTTTGTCCATTCCGTCCAGATTTATCTATCTCGTATGCTTTCTTGGCTTTGCATTTCATTGTCCAATTAGGTCTACTATAGTCTTGATAATATATACTTTATTTCAATAGAGTTTTCCAAAAATATCTTTGGCTCGATCAATCGTATGAATCAGGTTTCTGCCATTGATGTTACTTTCTATACGGCGAAATAGAGGAATTTCACCCTCATAATTAATAATAGGATTCAATTTAAGGTTGTAAAACCGGCTAAGGGAATGCTGTTGCGTTCTTAATGTCTTAAAGATTTTGTTCTAGTGTGCTAGCTAGAGGTAGGAACTCCACTTTTGACAGCCTGAGTAATGAGGAAGAAGTCACTTGAGCTGTTTGATTTTTTAGAACATTTACAATTTGGTTAAAAAATATTACTGGAATA
>NZ_JBWKUH010000050.1:0-12524 GCF_059420745.1 Sphingobacterium sp. GW821-FHT03E03 | reverse complement strand
AACTTTTTAAAAAAATATAAACGTGTTGTAGTTTGATGTCTGGAACAAAGATATCGAAGTTATTTTGTCTGCGTCTATAACAAGATTTAATGCACGATCACTATCAATCCGAATACTATAGTATCTAGAATTTGGTTGGCCATCAATAACATCCAGTTGGATAATATTTGGCTTTGCATGCTTTTCCTTGCTTGGTGAACATGTAGTTTTTAGTTCGTTTAAGCTTCGCTTTATCACAGAAATACTTTTCTCCTCCTCATTGAAGGCAATATATTTAGATACAAATGAATCAGAAATTGTATCTGTTTTTGCTATTTCAGTGATAAAAGATTCAATCAGCTTTTCATCTGCGAGCTTCTTTTGTCCAAATAGTAATTGACCTTGACCTACTAAAATTAAGAAAATCAAAGAAATTCCTCTGATAATATTATGTTTGCAATTTATTTTCGTTGACATCATTAATGCTATATTAAAGGATGAATTGAATTGTTAATACAAAGTAACTATTACATAAACTTTCTCTTAATTTTCGTTCATTTTGGAATACCTCAGTTTATAGAAAGTTTAGCTTGTGGATAAGCATATGAAGATGAATCACTTTACGATTGTTCAAATGTCGATTGACGATATACATCGATTACGTAATGATATATTATAGTCTATTTTGACTATATTAATCAAGTCTTTCACTTATAATAATCTATTTATCTTGTGTATTCTGATCTGAATACACAAGATAAAAAAGGCTAAGATTCCATTTAAATGCCTATATTATACCACGGATGTCAGGAGTCAGATATATTTTGAAGTCTATAAGGTTCTTTTTATCCTTTCCTGGACGTAATAAAAATGGCATTTTTTTAGGATTTGTATTTATTATCGATCAAAATGAATATTTCAAAAAAAATACCGATAACAATTTTATCTGTTTTTAGCAGATTTATCAATAGCTATCCTAAATCTAAAAAATTCCAGCTTCAGCTTTGTAAAGATATAACTTGTAAATCACCAAGTTTTTTTTACCGACTTCTGGCGATATAATAACGCCTCCTTTTTTTGCCTTCTTAATGATAATGCGTTGCGGGATACTATCCCTATTGAAAATAAGGAGTTTAGAATTCATTGTACTGTCTTTAACTATTCCAGGCAATTCTTTTACATCAGCGATGCTAATTTTAGTTTTTGTCTCAAAATCAAACAATTGGATCAATACACCTGCCTGTCCTTTTTCTATATTTTTATCGTTGACTCTTTTGTAGGAGATTTTCCCAATCGGCTCCCTTGTTACCATCATACGAAGTGTAGTCGTAGTCGTGGAGCATCCAAATAACAAAATCAGCAATGTGATATTTGTTAGAATAAAAGCATATCCTTTCATAAGTATTCTAATTACATGTTGTTCCTTTTGTACCACTTCTATATGCTTGTGCTATTTTCGCTCGCTGATCAGAAGGAACGTTAACATTATTTTTTAATGATATATAAATTGAATCCTCTATCTTACTTTGAAAAGTATTCTGCAAACCGTCGGTAGCTAATACCTTAGCCTCATTTATATCCATCCCGTAATTTCTGTTCAAATAGTTCGCCATAACATCTATGTAGCTAGACCACATTATATCATGTTGTTCCACCGTTTTTAGTGTATACCTGTCGAAAAACCCTTTCGTGTAAAGATAAGCATGAATAGTTTCATGTATTGCTACTGTTGCAACATATTCTTTTGATGCATTAGGCAAGGTATTTACATTTAAATCAACTCTAACATTCATCTTTGAAAATGATCCATCAGGATTTGTCGTATAGTTTTCCAGCGTAGCTAAACCATGATTGTCAGTTGTCAGAGAAGTAGTCTGGTAAAAATTCAGATTAAAGTCCTGATTATCTTGAAACGCTCTTATAAGAACCTGTTTTGTTGCAGATTGAACGTTACTCGCTATAATTGCATCCACTATTTTTTTTAAGCAGGGATCAGTTATATGGTTAATAACCGTATAGGTAGATGTTGTCGTAGGAGGAGTACCGGTACCAGGAAATGTTGGCGTAGGAGGAGTACCGGTTGGTGGTGTACCAGGATCCGGATTGTTAGGATCTGGTTCACCAGGAACAGGACGTGTTACTACGGGAGTTGGAAGGGTACCACCATCTTTTGTTTCAGTTCCCATTAATACAAGGTTTCTGTTTCCTGCGAGAGAGAGCAATGTATAGTTCTTATTTTTATCGAAGTATCCAACATCTATTAACCTTCCATTTAATGTTAAAGTAGCAGTTAATAGCGAATCACTAGAAGCAAAATTATATTGACGAACCACTCCACTATAAATCCCGTCATGGTATGTTGTTTGGAGTTCTCTGGTAATATTATTTTTTGCGTACACCAGCGTCGTAAAAAAGATTGTATCTCCTTTCTGGACAACTTTTGTGTTTTTCCACGATGGATTATTCATCCCTGTAAAAGACGTAGCGTCTTCTGTGGGAAGAAGCTGTTTTTCGTACCACTTTGAAAGCGCATTGATTTTCTCTAAAGGATCTGAACCGAGGTCAATTTTCTGTTCTTTTTGGCAGGCCCAAACTACTATCAGCGATGCGCATAATAGCAAAATCCATGGCTTCATACCATGGGTAATGTTAAATTTTCTTTTCATTGATTGTTGTTATTTTATAATTGTTTCACTTAAATTTTTTAATGACAAACTAATCACTATCATATACTTCTGTTCGTTACATATTAAATTTGATTCATTAAATTAAATATATTTTCAGCAATTCAAAAGAAAAAAATATAAAAACACTGACAATACCTTTGTTTTTATTGAAATAAAATATAAATTCAATAAAAATAAAATATAAATCATATTATATTGTAACAGTAAAGTTTCAAAAGATCTCTGAATTCACTACAAATTATACTTCTATGACATGATAAAATTGTCGAACAGTTTAATATTTATAACGGACATAAAAGTCAGGTCGACTTTGCTGATACTATTAATTGCCATAGCTGCACTTTCCAATTATCACAAAACCATCGATTTATTCTGGCTTTCTTCAACTATAAGGCATTTTATTTTTACCTTCATTGGACTCGTAGGCTTCTTGCTTTTTGTGACAAAACAAATAAGTATCAGGTCTATTGGAAGTATTGACATTGCCATTATCTTATTTCTAATTTATTCTGCAGGAAATAATATCATAAAATCACTCCCTAATCTGCCTTCAGAAGATATCTATCTTTCTTTCTTCTTTCTTTTGTATTATTTATCATTAAGATTTAGCCCCACAAGCCAAATAGAACCGCTTTATCGGTCAATACTCTCAGGATTGGTTGTATTGTGCACTCTACAGGCACTTTTGGGCACCCTCCAGAAATTTTCTTTGATAGAACCATTCAGTGAAACCTTCAAGGTTTCAGGAACATTTATAAATCCCGGAATTTATGGATGCTTTTTGGTCCTGGGCTTACTAATAACCATCAATCAACTTACTAGTGACATTAAAAATCCAATATCGAAAATGATTTATGTTGCTATTTCCATACTTATTTTTGTAGCCCTTCTTTATTCCGGATCGCGCACATCCTGGCTTGCTCTACTGGGAGGATTAAGTTGCATTGCATTATTTAAAATTGATGCTATAGGTCTTTTAAAAAAGCAAAATAGAATAAAGATACTGGTTGCTGGAATGGCGCTTGCTATAGGTATTTATCTCCTCATAAGTATGAATACGCTCTCTATAGACGGACGTTTGCTGATCTGGAAGATTTCTATCCCTATGGCCATCCAAAATCCATTCACAGGGCTCGGCTACGGCTCGTTTTTTATTGAATATGGCAATTATCAGGCTGAATATTTTTCAGATGCAAAAGTCCCTCAGAATGAAATACAGCTCGCCTCGATGAATTATTATATCTTCAATGAGTATTACAAAGTTATCATCGAAGAAGGGATTATTGGTTTTGTCTTATTTTTTATTATTCAGGTCTGCCTTATAAGGTCTCTCGCTCAAAAATTATTGCATTCAAAAAAACAGGATAGTTTCCTGTTATTGACATCTGCATCAATGGGAACAGCACTAGCAATTTTTGGCATCTTTTCTTACCCATCTCAAGATCTTGCGATCAACATGATTCTTTTATCATTTGTCGCGTGGATCGGACACGGACAAGCGGAGTCCCAAAAATCAATGCACATAAACCTAGGTATAGGAAAAAAAATAGGTTACTTGATTATGAGTTTGTGTATCTCTACCATATTTGCCTCCGGCATTAAGATATGGGCTATTTTAAGATGGAAAACGGCCCATGAAAATATCCTTGTTCAAGAGGGATTCTCCTTACGAACCTATGCCGAAATCAGGCCGCTACTTGCCAATGATGGAACTTTCTTATACAATTATGGTGCGGAATTGCATGATCTGGGAATGGCTAAGGAAGCTAGAAAAATTCTAAAATGTGCCACACTCTATGGTAACAGCGTTGAGCTTCAGCTAAAACTCGCTGAAAATGCCATAAACCTAGGTGATCTTGCAGCTGCTGAGCAATATTATATCAAAGCTACCTATATGAATCCAAAGCTTTTCGTTCCATTTGATTCCCTTTTTAATTTCTATATCAACACTGGTCAAAACGTCAAAGCAAGGGCGATCGCAAATAGAATATGCAAAAAGAAGATCAAAATTGGATCGGAGAAAGTTTATAAAATAAGAGACAGAGCTTGCAAATATATACAAGAATATGAAACACAATAAATTTCATTTATGCCTTCTGATGACCTTCATACTTCTATCCTCGTGTAAAAAGAATGAAGAGATAACTGATCCATCAATAAGTTCAAATGGATGTGAGGTAGATTTCCTTAAAGGCAATTCGGAATTTACGCGCCGAATAACTTCGTTAACAGACGATGCTAGGATGCTAAATTATGAAACAGGGTATCTGCTATACTTCTCTAAAATAAATTATTTCAATTACGAAAGAATAAAAGGTAATCCAGAAGAGTCAAGTATAATCTTTACGCCAAAAGGGCAATTGGATGGACTGATGCATAGCCATTACGGAAATCTCTATCCAAATTTTTCAGGCTCAGATATCAAAGCGATTTATGAAGCTTATCATTACGAGAAAATGAATGATTACCAAAAATTCATTTCTGTCGTGACTTCCGGGTCAAATACTTCATATTTATTAAAGATATCGGACCTGACGAAGTTTCTTCGTTTCTCAGTCCAAAACTTAGTTGACAAAGATCGTTTTATCACATTTGAAACACGATATCATGACAAACAGAAAGCGGGACAATCAGTGTATGGTATCAACCAGTCTTTTGAGAATGCATTACTCGAAATGTTGGCTTCATCGGGATTGACACTATATAAGTCCGTTTCCCCATTTCAGGTCTGGACCAGGTTAAAATGGGATCAAAACAGGGACGCAGTCTGTATCATGCTGGTAATATTCAAATAAATAAAAAATTAAAATAGAAATGAAAGTGACGTTTCCCATCACAAGAATATTGTTTGTTTTGTTTCCAACGGTGTTTATATTCATGGAATCGTGTTCTAATACACCAAAAGACATTTCCAATCTCCCGAGGGATATCAGAAACATGATACTGGACAATACAGATGACCTTTATTCAATCATTCCTGTTTTTTATAGAAGAAATGGGGAAAGGTATCCCTTGAATCTTGATACGGTCCAAAATGCATCAAGACTCTCAGAGATTATCCTGTATGAAAAACTACTTTTTACCAGCCAACCAATAAGTGAACATACATTATTGGATGACACCTCCGTCTATGATAATACCAAAAGGGCTCTTGAACTAAAAGCTAAAAATCCATGGAATATTAAAATTCCGGACTCTATTGCGAACAATTATTTGCTACCCTATAAGGTACTGTATGAAAAAGGAGGCCCCTGGCAGAAAACTTTCAAGAATACCTTTGGAAACATAATCCTTTCAAGTATCCCGAAAAGAAAGCTTTCCAAGAAAGAAATAGATTCTCTCATCCAATCGAAACTCGAATTGTTAGATACAGCACGTCTTTTCAAAGGGAAACAAGGGAATTACAGAATATCCTCCTGGCCGGGGATCTCCGAAATAATGATGGAGAAAAGCGGTGATTGTCAGAGTGAATCTATAAAAAATGTATACCTATATCGTTCGCTGGGGATACCGGCAACAATTGACTTCACTCCATTCTATGGAGGTGGTAATGCTGGACATAGCACGGCTGTATCCTGGGACAGTGACATTCAGAAATTTAAACCAAAGAAGAAGCAGGGTTTTATTCGTGAGCATAGGATTTCGAAGGCATTCCGCTGGACTTTTAAGAAATCATACGGTTGGAAAAAAAGTATCCTACCTCTTTTAGATCCAAAGATACCTTTTCCTATTCTCGAGCTGGAAAACAACCATTGGATAGATGTTACTGGTGAATATACTGATGTCAAAGACATCTCCCTAAGTCTTCCAGAGGCTTATGGAAAAATTGCCTTTATCTGTACGTATAGTTATGGTAAGTGGCGCCCAATATTTTATGGTGCACCAATTGGAAAAGGTAGATTTCTATTCAAAAACTTGGGAGTTGATATACTCTACCGCGCTGGATTTTATAATAGTAAAGGAGCGTTCAATTTGAAAAGAGATGTCTTTCTTTTGGAAAAGGAAGGAAATTTGAAAATTGTAAACAATGAAGATTTAAATTCCAAACCATCCATCATCCGTATTAAGTTGGAGAAAAATAACTATGGTGAAGATGCCTGGGTAAGGCGAAAAAAATCCTACAAACTTCTTGCACTAAACACTAAGGGGGACTGGGATACAATTTTGATGCGTAACCCAAAACAGGACTCTCTGATCATTTTTCCTGAATTTAGGTCCACACGTCAGATATTTGCATTAATGGAACATGCTGCCAATCGAAGATTGGAAAGGCCATTCTATGTAGTGAAAGATTCTGTTATATGGTATTAAAGAATAATTTAAAAAATGAAAATTGGAGTATATTTGATATATTATTTTTTTATTTTTATCAGGTTGATTAGCTGATTTGGTAAAACAGATGCCATGCTCAATAGCGCCTATAAACATCCTGTTTACACCCCTTCCGACGGACTATAGAGTATTAGAGACAAAGACGATATACTAAAAACTGTAAAACTACACTATTAGCTCCAAAATGTTGGACTCGAATCGTGATTATAATACTTGAATCTGTCGCATATGGAGGTATTCAAAAAACACGAAGATAGTAAAGACCCAACTATTCCTTTAGTAGAGTTGGGTCTTTACTGAAGTTCCTAACAGATTTTTTTTAAATGATTACAATTATTTAGTCGTTAAAATAAGCTTGATATCGACAATTTTTAAGATTTCCAAAAAATATGATATCTTAAAATATTATTTCATTAGAAATTACCAACCGGAGTTTTGAATAATATTTGGGTTGATCGTGACATCATTTGCCGGCAGTCCCCAAACAAACTTAGGGTTATCAGCCTCCACTTTCTTTGCAGAATACTCTTCACCAGGTCTAGCGAAAGGCAATTGCGGCTCTCTTCTTTGAAAACCTTCGTTCCAGCGTTTTAAATCATCCAGCCGGAAGCCTTCAAAGATCAATTCTTTGGTACGCTCATCTTTGATACTTTGGTACAAAGCGCTGCCCGATGAGGAGACTCCAGTTAAACCTCTCGCAACCCTTAATTCATTAAGATATTTGGATGCTTCGGCTTCACTACCCGCTTTAAAATAGGATTCAGCCGCAATCAAATACATTTCAGCTATACGAAACACTTTTGGAGTTACATAATTGGTTGTTTGATCTATATTAAGTCCCGTTGCAAGTGATCCAGCAAACTTGTTTACAACAATTCCTTTTTGAGGTTTGCTTAAAGACTGCCCGCCAACAATTACCTCTTTAAAATAAACAGATTTTCTAAAATCCAGGTTATCGAAACTATTGATTACCCATAGTGACGGCATAAAATTTGGTCGATAATCTTTATTTGCGGCATTATACCCATGGACCGTTGAGATTGTATTTGGCAATTCATTCGGCCTTAATACAAAAGGCTGGAAAATCACCTCAGCTCCACTATCTTCGCTCCAGGATTTAGTTAATGCATCCTGTGTAGTCGTCAATGGATATTTACCCTCTTTAATTAGTTGTACCGCAGCGGTAGAAGCTCCATTCCAGTCATTCATGTACAATTTTACACGAGCTTCCAATGCGATGACCGCATCGATCGTAAATCTTGTAGCGGCTAGTTTTCCCTTTTCATTTGCCAGATTTGTTTTTGCCACAGCTATATCTGATAAAATCTGTTCATACACGGCCTTTATTGTAGCACGATTTGGTTTTGCTTCCATCTCCGGAATTAATACCAGTGGAACTGCTAATTCGCTCGAAGCAGTAGCTGGATTATAAGCTTTCGCAAAACGCAAGCTCAAATTTAAGTAATAGTACGCCCTAGCGAGATGGGCACTACCTATATATTGATTTAAAAGTAGCTTTTCAGCATCATTCCTTGGAACAATTGTAGCATACCCTTTAATTGCTGTATTCAAATTATTTATTCCCGAATAATAATTCCTGTAAATATCTCTGATAGAGTAATTGTCCGAAAGAAAATTTGTCCATCGATGTTCATCTCCGTAATTATTGCCAAAATCTTGGACAGCATTTAATTGATCTGCCTGTACATCTGTAACTTGGGTATAAATGCCATACAAGCGACTTCTAAAAAAGCTAAAAGTAGCATTATCCCAATTCTTAGCGTCCTCAACAGTTTGAAATGATTTATTTAACTCAATTTTATCCTGGGGAAATTTATCCAAACTGCAGGATTGGATTGCCATCCCTAATAATAGGATACTTAAAATATTTTTAATTTTTTTCATTTTGCTATAATTAAAATTGTAATTCAATTCCAATAACCGATTGCTTTGTATTTGGATTAGCTCCAAGAGTTAGATTCGAATCAACTTCAGGGTCAGGGCCAGAATATTTGGTAAATGTCAGCAGGTTTCTTCCAGTATAAAATATTCTTGCACTTCTAAAAAAGTTCTGACTGTGGAAAACACTTTTTGGTAGATTGTAACCAATGGATAACCCTTTCATCCGTAGAAAGGAGGCGTCTTCTATCAAGCCTGAATCAAACTGGTTGATCTGCCCATATTTTGGAAATTTGGAAATATCTCCCGGTTTCTTCCAATAGTCCAGTACATCCCTCCATTGGTTATCTCCTGCGAAATTAGATGCGTTTTCAAAGAAATATCTATCATTGTTAATTAGGTATTTTCCCTTGGAAAATGCGAAGTCAACGTTTAAATAAATCCCTTTGTATCCCGATGCAAAACCAAAACCACCATTAAATGGGGGATACCTCTTAATCCCCGTACTCTGTTGGAGAGCAGTGGTATTGAACGAAGTGGTTACACGATTAGGGTCCCGGGTTGACTTTGAAATATTTTCTCCTGGTAAATACCACTGCATCAGTCCATTATCCGGGTTGACTCCCGCTTGTATTGGATTGAAAAATTCTACTGGTTTACCTATAGCCCAACTTACTCCTGTATTGGGAACTACCCAATAGTCTCTATCCTGAAAAATTTCCGTAACCTTCTGCTTAACGAATCCTAAATTTACATATGGAGTCAAATAATAGTCTTTAGAATTAAATATCTGAGCGCTCAGACCCAAATTAAATCCATTATTGACAAGATTCCCAGCATTGGATCTCACCTCTCCAAAACCTGTTGTAAATGGATAAGGCACGCTCATTAACAAGCTTTTTGTCGATCTGTGAAAATAATCCGCGTCGATAGTAATTCGTCCAAATAGATTGGCCGAGACGCCAAAGGTGGTTTTGGTTTGTTTTTCCCAAGATAGGTTTGGGTTCCCGGGAGTAGATATTGCCCAACCAACAGCATTGTCATAAGTGCTTGTACCCACAGTTGCTATGGCATCATAATTACCAATTCCAGAGTTTCCTTGCGATCCTGTACTCAATCGTACACGTAAATCATTTACCCATTCGTTATCCTGGAGAAAAACCTCTTTTTTGGCATTCCACATTCCACCTAAAGACCAAAAATTAGCCCCTTTCAAATTTTTGCCGAAACGTGAAGACTCATCTCTACGAATTGTAGCATCCAAAAAGTACTTTTTATTAAGATTATAGGAAATTCTTCCAAAATATGATAAAAAAGCAAATTCATCTATAGACTGCTTGACATCTTTATCTATCGTTGCATTGGAAAGCAGAATTAATCTATCGTCCGTCAAACCTCCAGCAGATCCAGAAAAATCATCCTGTCTATAATCTGAATATTCCTGCCCCCCCAGTATAATAAATTCGTGCGCATCCTTAAGGGTTTTTGTATACTCAATTGTATTTGTAATTGTTCTATAGACGCCTTGTGAGTAAGCTTCATTTGCAGTTCCTTTACCTTTTGCGCCATCATAAGAGGGTAATCTTCTGGTTGACGTACGACTATTATAATAATCCATACCTGCCTGTGACCTAATTGTCACCCCGGTTAAAGGCTTCACTTCGATAAATGCGGTCGGATTAAATTGCTGGTTTCCTGAAGGAGCTGGATTCATATCAGCCAAATATCTTGGATTGTATTTACCCCATCCTGGAATAGCTTTGTCATAATATTCATTTCCATCCACATCATAAGGAGAAAACCATGGAAGGACAAGCATTGATAACCCCCCATTCGTACTATTTGAACCCCATCCGTTGGTTTGTCTCCGATCATAACCGCCACCTAAGTTTAAACCAACAGTAGTCCAATTATTTATTTTAGACGTAATATTACTTCTCAGTGTAATCCGGTCAAAATTAGAGCGATACAGCACACCTTCTTGATCAATATATCCGGCTGCAATATAATATTGTGTTTTTCCAGACCCTCCTGATATATTCAAGTCGTATTGTTTAAGGGGCACATTTTTCTTGTAATAATATTCGTCCCATTTAAAGTCGTTAGGGTAAGTCTTGTTGATCTCGTCAATCTGATCCTGCGTTCTAAAACCAGTTTCCAACCATAAGCCCTGAAGCTCAGATCGAGTCATGAACCTCTTCTGTGGATCTCTATTTGCTAAATTACTCCATCCATATTGCGTACGTGCAGTTATTGTAGCACGCTCACCTGCTTTCCCCTTTTTTGTAGTGATATAAATTACTCCATTTGCTGCTCTTGCACCATAAATTGATGTTGCAGATGCGTCTTTTAATACGGTAACACTTTCAAAATCTTCCGGATTCATAGAAACGATTGATCCCCTTCCAATTGGAATACCATCCATTACAAAAAGCGGTGTATTATCACCACTTAACGATCCCACACCATCCAAACGAATTGATTGCGTAGTTGAAGGTTCCCCGTTTGAAGTAAATACCTGTAGGCCCGGAACCTTTCCTTGCAGCGCCTCCAAAGCATTTGCGGTGGGTTTTCCACCAATATCTTTCCCGCCAATTTTGGTGAGTACCCCTACAGTAGAGCCTATTTTACGTGCAGATCCATAACCGACCACAACAACCTCATCCAAAGCCGAATTGGAAGAGGTTAGGGTTATGGATACGGTCTTCCGGTCGCCGATCGTGACAATTCGATCATCATATCCAATAAACCGAAAAATAACCTTTCCACCTTTAGGTACCGAAATAGAATAATTTCCATTTGCATCTGTCTTGGTTGCAATGTCTGCCCCGTGCACAGCAACGGTTGCATCAGCAACAGGTTGTCCCTCCGAAGTCACAACTCGCCCCGTAATTTTCCTTTCCTGGGCAAATGCTACCGAAGTCACGATCGCACCACCCAATAAAAAACTGAATAATTTGTGTTTCATGTATTTATTTAAGTTTATGTAAAATTTGTTAGGAATAATTTAGTTTCATCTTCTTGTTTGGTATTGTGCTAAAAAACATTAGATGTATTATGAAGCATCAGTTAAAAATCAAATAGACTTATTAACTTTAGAGCTTATAGTTTACAGTATCAATTCTTTAAGGTATTATCCTTGGCTTAATTCTTAAATGAAGAATGATTATTGTTGTCAATATCCTGACAGCACAATAGCCAGAAATCTTCGTTAAACAATAGCATCACTCGCTAATTCATCCACTTGATCCAAAGGAAAATCTTACAAAGTATAAATCCCGCGGGATACAACTTGAAAAGTTGTTGATAATACTCGTATACGATATTATAAGTTTGCCTTTAGCTGCGCCAGAGCCATTGGGCTGTCAACCATTTTCTCTTCGATATAAATAGATTACTTGTTAGTGATCGTATTAAAATTTATACTTTCTCATTTTATAAAATCATCATTTTCCAGCCGTAATCACCTGAAAATCCATGAATTTTCATAAACCCTATTTTTTCTTATTAATCTTTTTTATATAAATAGTTTATTAATAAAAAACTAAAAAAGATATACGTTAATCGTAACCACTCAGGTTCTCGCTTACTTTACTTTCTACGTTCTGCTCATGGGATTTCTATGCT
>NZ_JBWKUH010000049.1:0-16621 GCF_059420745.1 Sphingobacterium sp. GW821-FHT03E03 | reverse complement strand
TGAAGAGCCTGGAGCACTATAATGATAAGGAAAAAAACTATGTAAATGCTAAACTTCACCTGTATAGTAAGCGGTTGATCGAGCTATGTGTCAGAGCTCAGGCGGGTACTCTTTTATTGGTCAATCAATCCAATAAAGAAAAAATTGCCAAAGAGGATCAATTCCTGTTGCGCAACTGGAGCTATTATGGTCTTATCGAAAAGATTAAGTATAAAGCCGAAATGGTCGGTATAAATCTTATTGTTGAATAGTAGTTCTAAAAGAACGCGCGAGTTATGTATAACTACAAAACCAAATCCGAGACTTGGAAAATGCCGAATGTGTTAGAAAACTGGAATTATTTGATCGAATAAATTTGGTTGGCAGGTTATAGCGCTTCACTTTATATTCACCATTACTTCTCCCTTTGTTCGTACCATATTCGGCATGCCCTAATATATTCTCTACCTATTCTCTACTGATTCCCTACATAATAAGTAGGGAATCAGTAGAGAATAGGTAGAGAAAAGTAAGGTGATAGGCGAATAAGGGGCGAAGCGGTTCCGAATGAGTATTGAAGACAAAGAAAACAATTGATGGAAAATTTTATCGCACTAACTTCCTGCTTTCTTTGTCATTTTTCCTGACCTCATTCACTCCTTGATCCACTTTTGGTCTACATTTTTCCTACTGTTGGCCTACTCTAGTAGGCCAACAGTAGGAAAAATGTAGGAAGGCAGTAGGTGAAACTTAAAACGATGCTAGGAAATTATAGGAGGAAAGTGTTTGTTGAATCGGCGCTATCCCTTCGCTGCCGAAGAAATCGAAAAAACTTTAATCATGTAGCCTGCTACATTAACCACCCGATTATTTTTTGATTATCGTTCGGTATTTATAATCTTTGTATAGATTATAACATACAGATTATGGGAAGTTCCCACGAGCAGTCTTTAGGTATAGCTTTGCCAAATATCATTCGGCATTATCCCATGGGAGATCAGGCGATTGTCCTTTCTTTTGGTGATACACTTTCCGAAGCGGTCAATACACAAGTTCGCAAGGTCGTGACCTGTATCGAAAACTGGTCGCAGCCAGGTGTAATCGAGTATGTTCCGGCCTACACGACGATCACGATTTACTATGATCCACTGACGATTACCTATCAGGAACTATTAGCGGACCTTCAAACAATCGTACAAGATATACCCGATGATCCGAAATATAAGGGCGTAAAAAAGGAAATCCCGGTCTATTACAATGGGGATGATCTCGCTTATGTAGCCCAATATAATGGGGTGACGGAAGAAGATGTTATCCATATCCATAGTGCCTCAGAATATCGGGTATATATGATCGGTTTTGTTCCTGGATTCCCCTATTTGGGCGGTATGGACAGCCGGATCGCGACACCGCGAAAAGAAGTGCCCCGCTTGAAGATCGAGGCTGGAGCGGTAGGGATAGCTGGACAGCAGACTGGGGTATATCCGATCGCGACACCCGGAGGCTGGCAGATCATTGGGCATACACCATTGCAGCTGTTTGACCTCAGCCGTGAAAAGCCCTCCTTGCTTGAAGTGGGGGATCTTGTGTGTTTTGTACCTATAGCTTATGATGAGTTTGTAAAACTAAAAACAGAGTCCTATGGGTATTAAGATCATCAAGGCGGGCATGTTGACTACGATACAGGACTTGGGACGTTATGGTCTACAGCGCTACGGTATGGCGGTTAGTGGGGCGATGGATAGCTATGCTTTACTTCTGGGCAACAGTATACTAGGTAATGCAGACAACGAAGCCGCAATAGAATGTACCGTCCTCGGACCGTCGATTTATTTCGAACAAACACAGCTGATCGTTGTGACAGGAGCGGACCTGTCGCCTAAGGTTGATGGTCAGCCATTACCGATGTGGAAAGCTGTCCTTATTGAGGCTGGATCGTTGGTCTCCTTCGGGAGACCAAATTCGGGCTGCCGGGCTTATATTTGTTTTGGCGGTGGACTTGATATCCCCAAAGTAATGGGCAGCAGGTCGACTTATAGCAAAGGACAAATAGGTGGCTGGCAAGGTCGGCCACTCAAAGAACAGGATCGGATTGCCTTCAACCATCCCTATGACGGGGGAGAGGGATCATTCTCCTGGAGCATGGATCCCAGACTATACCCCGACCTTTCGGCTGAAGTCATTCGAGTGATGGATGGCCCACAGCGGGATCAGTTTGAAAGCGACTCACTGCAAAGCTTCTTTGCGGATGTATTTACGGTTAGCAAAAACTCGGATCGGATGGGGTACCGCCTACAAGCTAGTCCATTGCAATTAAAAGAAAAAAAGGAATTGTTGTCAACGGCCGTTACCTTTGGTAGTATCCAGGTACCTCCTGATGGCAATGCAATTATCTTAATGGCTGACCATCCGACCACAGGCGGTTATCCCGTCATTGGCCAGGTTGCTACAGTAGATCTTCCACTCCTGGCGCAAAAGGGACCCGAGGATAACATCCGTTTTGAACGGATCGAACTGGATGAAGCCCAAAATTTATTGAAACAGCGGCAAATACAATTAATTAAATTGAAAAGAGCAATCGCATTGAAATATGAATAACCAACTGACTATAGATTTAAATTGCGATATGGGCGAGAGTTTTGGCGCTTGGACAATGGGCAATGATGAGGCTATCCTGCCTTATGTTTCCGCTGTCAATATTGCCTGTGGTTTTCATGCCGGAGATCCCTCGACTATGATGAAAACCATTCAGCTGGCCCTGAAATATAATGTTAAAATAGGCGCCCATCCCGGTTTTCAGGATCTGGTAGGTTTTGGAAGACGGGAGATTCAGACTACAGCTCGGGAAGTTTACGAACTGGTCGTCTATCAGATTGGTGCACTTGCAGCATGTGCCAAGGTGCAACAGACAACATTACGACATGTGAAGCCGCATGGAGCCCTCTATAATATGGCGGCGCGCAAACCTGAATTGGCCGATGCTATCGCAGCAGCGATCTACGCGATAGATCCAAACCTCATCCTATATGGTCTTTCGGGCAGCGAACTGATTCACGCTGGTCGGAACAAAGGCTTGAAGGTATATAGTGAGGTCTTTGCCGACCGCACTTACCAACAGGATGGCACATTGACAGCAAGGTCGGATAAAAATGCGCTTATTCATGATCCTGAGCAGGCGGCGGAACAGGTGCTGCGTATGATCAGAAAAGGAAAAGTGACTTCCCTACAAGGGTCTGAAGTGGATATTCAAGCCGATACCATCTGCCTGCATGGCGATAGCCCAGAAGCCGTACAATTTGCTAAGACAATCAACCAAACGTTAAAAGACCACGATATACTGATCCGATGAAACAAAAAAATACTTCAGCACTTATTGGTGCGGCATTGTTGATGGCGACATCGGCTATCGGTCCGGGCTTCCTCACGCAAACGACGGTTTTCACAAAATCGCTGGGCGCGAGCTTTGGATTCGTGATTCTGGTATCCATCCTAATTGACATCGGGGTCCAGTTAAATATCTGGCGTGTGATCGCCGTCTCCGAAATGAGGGCACAGGATATCGCGAATAAACTCTTGCCCGGATTGGGTGGGTTTATCTCGCTACTGATTATCCTCGGCGGTCTGGCATTCAATATCGGCAATGTCGCTGGAGCGGGACTGGGGTTGGAGGCTCTCTTTGGTGTAAATGTCATGACCGGAGCTTGTATATCGGCATTCATTGCTATCGCTGTTTTCCTAAACAAACAGATCGGCAAAGCCATGGATCGCTTTACTCAGCTTATGGGGCAATTATGATATTGGCATTTATCTACATCACATTGATCTCTTCGCCGCCGTTGAGTGAGGCTGTACTGCGTACAGTAGCTCCAGCAAAGATCGACTTTGTTTCGATCATTACACTGGTAGGGGGCACCGTCGGCGGATATATTACTTTTGCGGGTGGTCATCGCTTGATTGATGCTGGGGTAAAAGGGTTTGATGCTTTACCGACCGTCAATAGAAGTGCAGTAATGGGAATATCTGTCGCTTCGCTAGTCAGGGTATGTCTATTTTTGGCTGCCTTGGGTGTGCTGAGCCAAGGTTTCTCGATTGACGATAGTAATCCTACAGCATCAGTTTTCCAACTTGCGGCAGGCAATTTTGGTTATCGCCTGTTTGGTGTGGTGATGTTCGCGGCATCGATTACCTCCATTATCGGATCAGCTTATACTTCTGTTTCATTTATAAAAACATTCAGTGCACGGATTGCTAAAAATGAAAATTGGATTATTATTGCCTTTATATTGATTTCCACCCTAATATTTGTTTTTGTTGGTAAGCCTGTCCATCTATTGATTATCGCTGGTGCTGTGAATGGTATTATATTGCCGATCTCACTAACGGTGATGCTGATAGCAGCTTACAAACCTGCTATTGTGGGCGTCTATAAACAACCGGTTCTGCTGACATTGATTGGTGCAACAATCGTTGTGTTAATGGCGTTTATGAGTCTACGGGTGCTAATGGATTTGTAATTCTTTCTGGTGTCAGATCACAGCCGTCAATATTTCCACCTAAATGGTCGAAAATTACCCCTCAAAAAAGTAGCTGCATAGCGATATTTGGTATAATAACTAAATATAAACCCAGCTAATGATAACTATTGTGAGGTCAATACTTTCGGGTATTGCTGTGTCCTTGGCACTATATGGTCAGGCACAAAGCATAGATTTAAAAAATTGGCCCGAAAAAGCCAATCCCCTAACCGTTGGCCGTTTGGTCGCACAGCGTTTTGTCGAAAGTCCACATAACAGCTTTAAACCACCAGCACCCCCGAGATCCATTACTTATCCCGAAGTATGTACCTGGTACGGCGCACTGAAGTTTGCCGACATCAGCCATGACAAGGCACTACTTGAGCAACTTACCCAACGCTTTATGCCTCTTTTTGATACAGAGAAACATTTGGTGCCACGACCCTGGCATGTGGATTTCGCGGTATTTGGAACCGTTCCCCTTGAACTTTATCAGCAGACAAAAAACAAGACTTTTCGCGAAATGGGAATGCGTTTTGCCGATGCCCAATGGAGCATCCCCATTGATTCGCCCCAAACCGTGAAAGATGCCTACCAAAAGTTTTTGGATAAAGGACTCACCTGGCAGACACGTTATTGGATAGACGATATGTATATGATTACCATGGTGCAGTCCAAGGCATTTCAGGTGAGCGGGGAACGTAAATACATTGACCGGGCCGCCCATGAAATGCTGGTCTATCTCGATACCATTCAAAATGAAAATGGTTTATTCTATCATGCCCCGGATGCGCCCTTCTTTTGGGGAAGGGGGAATGGCTGGATGGCGGCAGGGATGAGTGAGCTGCTGTCTTCCTTACCTACCGATAACCCCAATAGATCTGCGATATTAGCCTCTTACAAAAAGATGATGGCCAGCCTCAAAAAGTATCAACGTAAAGATGGCCTGTGGGGTCAATTGATCGATAAACCGGAATCTTGGGTCGAGACTTCGGGGTCAGCTATGTTTACCTATGCACTTATTACTGGTGTGCGGAACGGCTGGCTTGATGCCAAAGAATATACACCCATCGCACGCAAAGCTTGGTTAGCGCTTGTTGGCTATATCAACGAACAAGGGGATATTTCCAATGTTTGCGAAGGAACGAATAGAAAAGATGACTATCAATATTACCTGGACCGAAAACAAAAGACAGGTGACATGCATGGACAGGCGCCGATACTCTGGTGTGTAAATGCTTTGTTGAAAAAATAACTTATTATGCAGAAAATTCTGATTATCCTCTTGCTGCTGCTTTGTAGTCAGGCAAAAGCGCAACCTATTCAATGGAAAGAACAGTATCCCGGTGTATGGAAAGGTACCTTTGGTCAGCCCGAGAAATATACCTTGCTGGGTGCTGCCGATAGTAAACCGCGCGCTGCTACACTTGAACAACTGCAATCAACTGATTTTCCATTTCCGAAAATGGAAGTTCATGCGGAACTGATAGATGGGAAAACCTATGTGCGGATGCCATTGACAAAAAATGAACAGATCTATGGTTTGGGCCTGAATTTTCAAACGGTTCACCAACGTGGTAAGATCCTTAATCTACATGTCGACCACTATGGTGGCAAAGATAATGGCCGGACGCATGCTCCAGTCCCTTTTTATGTGTCCTCCAAGGGTTATGGTGTACTTGTTAATTCTGCGCAGTATCTGACCTACTACGTGGGTACGGGTGTTCGTAAAGATGCTAAGGAACCGGCAGAACCCAAGGATCGTAATACCGATAAAAGCTGGAACTCGCGTCCTTATTCAGATGCGGTAGAGATTTATATCCCAGCAGCAGGTGTGGAAATTTATGTCTTTGCGGGTATCAATCCCCTAGATGCAATCAAACGATATAACCTATTCTGTGGTGGTGGTACATTGCCGCCACGATGGGGACTGGGATTTACACAGCGGGTACAGAAACTCTATACCGCCGAAGAGGTACTCAATGAAGCCGCCCAGTTTGAGGAACATGATTTTCCGCTTGATTTTATTGGGCTTGAGCCCGGATGGCAGTCGCGTGCCTATCCATGTACCTTTGAATGGGATAAAGGGCGTTTTCCGGATCCAGCTGCTTTGATTAAGAAATTGGCCAAGAAGGGAATCCGTCTAAATCTTTGGACAAATCCTTATATCTCGCCAGAAGCTGGTATTAGTAAGGCGATCGAACCTTATACAGGTTCTCATACCGTCTGGAATGGGACAGTGCCTGATTTGAACCATCCCGAAGCTAAAAAAATCCTCGCTAAACAATTTATGGATGCCCAGCTCGACATTGGTGTCAGCGGTTATAAAATGGATGAGGTAGACGGCTACGATTATTATCTTTGGCCCGATATGGCCAAATTTCCATCGGGTATCAGTGGTATCCAGATGCGGCAAACCTATGGTGTACTAGCGCAGAAACTGACCGATAGTTTATATAGAAATCAGAATAAACGCACGTATGGATTGGTGCGCGCATCCAATGCCGGAGCCAATAATTTGCCTTATGTCATCTACAATGATTATTACAGTCATCAAGATTTTATTACAGCACTGGTCAATAGTGGATTTTGCGGTGTACTATGGACGCCGGAAGTACGGGGATCGAAGACAGGACAGGAATGGCTTCGTCGCTTTCAGTCCGTTGTCTTTTCGCCAATGGCCATGATCAATGCCTGGTCCAGTGGGACAAAGCCGTGGTCTTTTCCAGAAGTCGCTGATCAGGTGAAATATTATGCACAATTAAGGATGGAACTGATGCCGTACTTATATTCCGAATTTGCGAAGTATCATTTTGATGGCACGCCTCCATTTAGGGCCATGGTATTGGAAGAAGGTTTCCAAGGGCAGGCTAAAGCTGTGGCGGGCAATCAGGATCTGGAAACAAATCCTTACCTGGAAGCCGTGAATAGGGAAGTAAAAGATCAGTATATGTGTGGTGAATATATACTGGTTGCACCGCTATTCGCTGGTGAGTCATCGCGAAAGGTATTATTGCCAAAAGGTAATTGGTATGATTTCTATACAGGAAAATATGTGGGCAATGGAGAAGAGATCGTTGTCGATCCGGGTATGGACCGCATACCGGTCTACGTCAAAGATGGCGGTATTATACCCATGACGGGCAGTCGTTTACACGCGCCGCTCCCCAATGAGAAAGTTGATTTAACCATCCGTCACTATGGGGAGAAGGAAGGGAACTATCAGCTATATGATGATGACGGTGTAAGCTTTGATTACGAAAAAGGAAGTTATGTCTGGCGTCGGGTGTTGGTCAAAAAAGATGAAAAAGGGAGCTTGAGTGGAGAAATGTCCAAGCCGCAACCAGGAAAACCAAATACGTTTGGGCGGGTTCAATTTGAATTTATGACAAAATAGAAAAAAATAAAATAGCTTACCCCTGAGGGTTTAATAGGGTGATTTTTGAAGTTAAATGACCATTTTTTACTGCTAAAAAGAGCAAAATTTACACCCTTTGACAAGAGGAAGTAAGCGATATTTGGGTAATAACGAATTATAAACAAATAACCAAATAAGGGCATACGGATGAATCTGTCATTAGCTTCGATCGATATAGAAGCTAAGACGAAATGGGGCCTTGATGGCCAGAATACCTAGTATAATAAATAACCAATTAATAAATATCTAACTTATGATGAAAAGTATCACAAAAATGGGGTGCTTTGTACTCTGCCTATTTTTAATAATGGGAAGTATGGGCTTACCGCTCTTTGCCCAACAAAATGTTCGGCTTTCCGGTAAAGTGAGTAATAGCAAAGGTGACGCACTACAGGGGGTGAGCGTCCGGGTAAAAGGAAAGAGCCAGGGAACAAGTACAGATGCTGCAGGGAAGTATCAGATGGAGGCTGCTCCGGCAAGTATACTCGTTTTTAGTCAGGTGGGGATGAAAGCCGAGGAGCGCACCGTCGGTGCTCAACGACAGATCGACGTACAGCTGGTTGAAAATGACAATGCCTTGGATGAAATTGTCGTAACGGGCTACGGTAGTGCTGTTAAAAAGCGCGATCTGACTGGAGCGATCTCTTCTGTCAGTGCAAAAAAGATTGAAGAGCGCCAGCCGATCAACATTTTTGATGCCTTACAGGGACAAGCAGCAGGGGTACTCGTAACCAATGATGGTGGTGGTGCTCCCGGAGCAACTGGTAGTATCCAGGTGCGGGGGACTTCGACATTAAATGGTGGTAATGGCCCTTTGTATTTGGTGGACGGTATCATTAATCCTGAAGGTGCAAATATCAACCCCACAGATATTGAAAGTATTGAAGTCCTAAAAGATGCTGGTTCGGCGTCAATTTATGGTACACGGGGTGCCAATGGGGTAATTTTGATTACGACCAAACGCGGATCGGAAGGGAGACCATTGATCAATTTAAATTACAATCATCTTTTTGGTCGCTTGTCACATTACATACCAGTTAGCAATTCGGCTGAGGTTCGTGAGTTCAGAAATATACAGGGTAACGCAACCAACACGGATTCCATAAATCCAAGCTTCAATGCCGATAATGATCTTCAGCGTTTGTTGTTGGGGAACCTCGCTCAAAAGAAAGAGATTAAATTGAGTATTGGTGGTGGTCAGAAAAATCTTCGCTACTACAGCAGTTTGAACTATTTGGATGATAAATCCATTATGTTAAACAGCTATGCAAAAAGATTGCAATCGCGCATTAATGTCGAGTATCAGATGTCATCCAAATTGCGCTATTCTAATAATATTTCCTTTTCTTGGCAAAAAACAAACGCTACACCAATTGGAAATACCATCCGAGTCCTTATGGATCGACCTGCTTATTCTTTAATTTATTATCCAGATGGATCGTTGACGAGTTATATCGGATCGAAGCGAAACCCTATTGCCAATGCGCTGTATGAAGAAAATCTGATTCAGACCTATGCCGGACAATTCAATAATCAGCTTGATTATCAAATAAGAGATGATCTGAAATTCACAACATTATTTAATGCGCGATTAGACAATACGCAGACTACAGAATTTTCGCCTCGCTTTCTGTCTGCTAAATTGGATCAAAATTATGGAACAAACGAGTTTAATAAGGTCTTTACATGGGAATTCCAATCCTATCTGAATTATAATAAAACCTTTGCGCAGGATCACAATGTGTATGCTTTACTGGGTTTTAGTGCTGACCGAAAGCGGGCAGATCGCTTTCACTCGGAGTATATGAATAGTGTCAATGAGGAAATCCGGGTCACATTGCCCGATTATCTGGTGTTGGCGAATACAAACACCTGGGCAACGGCTAATGCGACGGCATCTATTTTTGGTAGAGTCGGTTACAACTATAAAGGGCGCTATTTGGTACAGGGCTCTTTCAGAAGAGATGGTTCCTCGCGATTTGCACAGGCCAATAAATGGGTAAATTTTTTCTCAGGATCCGCAGCATGGCGATTCTCGGATGAAAACTTTATGAAGTGGGCGAAACCAGCATTACAGGATGCGAAGATCAGATATAGTATCGGTCAGCTCGGAAATGATCAGATCGGAGATTATGAATCCTATACTAAAGTAAAATTCGGTGGGAACTACAATGGAATCGGTGGTGCTTCATTGACGCCGACATTCGGAAATAACTTGATCAGATGGGAAAAAACAACACAGCATAGTGCAGGGCTTGACCTGACCTTCTTAAGTGGACGCTTAGGAGTTACAGCCGATTATTACGTGAAAACAACCACAGATTTACTATACCCAAGAGAGTTGGCTAAAGAAGCTGGATTTTCAAAAGTTAACGTGAATTTTGGCTCAATTCGTTCCAAAGGAGTGGAATTGATCGTGAATGGTAAACCGATTGTGACGCGCGATTTTACCTGGGAAGTTAGTGGAAATATATCTTTTGAACGTAATAAGATCTTGAAGCTGGCAGATGGTGTGCCGACATTTGCGGGCAATAAATGGTATGTAGAAGAGGGTGGTCGAATCGGTAATTTTTATGGATGGCGCAATCTGGGTGTCTATGCCTGGGATGAATCGAATGCCTATAACGATAATTGGGATAAGTTAACACTCGTATTGGACGATCAGGGCAAACCGCTTTACCGCGATGGAAAACCTGTCTACACCTTCGATGGCCGTGACTATAATGGAACAGTACAGCAGTTATATGCCCCTGACGGTAAATTAAAAGGTGGAGATGCTGAATGGCTTAATAATAAAAAAGATAGTTTGATTAACGATGAAGACCGGATGGTCCTCGGTAATGCAACTCCCGATTTCTACTTCGGTTTTATGCAGACTTTTACCTATAAACGGTTTTCTTTAAATGTTCTTTTCAACGGTTCCTTCGGGCGCGAAGTGTACAATGCTTTATTGCAGCGCCAGAACTACCCTACAAATACAGGTGCGGGCTCGCCGGATATGGTCTATAATGTATGGCGTAAGCCAGGCGACCAGGCCAAATATCCCTATTATATGGAAAGAAATAACCGTGGAAATATGAAAACCAATCAAAATAGCCTATATATCGAAGACGGATCGTTTGTGCGCCTTGCCAGTGCACGCTTATCGTACACATTTGATCAGCAATTGATCAATAAGTTGAAAATGAAAGGAATTACGGCTTATGTCTATGGAACGAATCTATTGACCTGGACCAATTATAGGGGCTACGATCCGGAATTCAGCACAACGAATCCATTGACACCTGGTGAGGACGATGGCCGTTACCCAAGAAGAAGGGAGTATGGTTTTGGGGTAAATATCAATTTTTAGGGGATTATAAATATGAAAACATCAGGATTTATTTACATCCATTATGGAATGGATAAATCGGATTGCTTTATCACCTTTTTATAAAAAATTATAAAGATGAAAACAAAGATTTTAGCACTATTACTTTTGTCTGCTACGTTAGGAGGCGGGTGTAGTAAATTTCTGGAAGAAAAACCTTTGGCAGAAGTTGCACTGGATCAGCATTTTAAAAATCTATATGATGTACAGGCTGCTATGGCAGGAATGTACAGTGGATTTCAGATCGAAATGATTGGCGTAGGTAATGCAAAAGATAACTTTTTGGAGAAATACTTGTATTGGGGAGAATATCGCTCAGATAATTTTGACCGGAGCATTAGCTATACCAAAGATTTTATTGATGAGATTGTTTTAAATGGTATTACTCCAACCAACCAATTTTCAGATTGGAGTGGTTTATACAACATCATCGGAAGAGCCAATCTGAATATTAAATATATTCCGCAGGCGGCTAAATTAGATAGCCGGATTACAGCACAGATGGTTGATGATTATTTGGCACAATGTTATGCCCTTCGGGCAATGTGTTACTTCTATTTGGTTCGTGTATGGGGAGATGCTCCGATCTGGTTGGAACCTTATGAGGATCTTAACCAACCGGCATCACGCCCAAGGGACAAAAAGGAAAAGATCATGGATGAAGTGATTATCCCCGATCTGGAAAAAGCTTATGCTCAGGTGGATAAGGATGCCAAAAACCCACTATGGACGATCGGTAGTGCAGGGGTATGTGCCATGATGGCCGATGTTTATATGTGGAAGAAAGATTATCCGAATGCGAAGATATGGATCGAAAAATTGTTTTTGGCCAAATCTCCTACAGGTGCGAGCTATGCGGGTACCAATGAGAAAAATTTACAGGACGCTGCCACCTGGAAAGCAATTTTCACTGGGTCATTGAATAGTAAGGAAGCCATTTGGAGTATACATTGGGATTATACGAAAAACGGATGCGCTTGTATGCAGACCTCATGGGCGCCTAATAATAAACCGATTGTTGTCGACGAAACAGCATGGGCGGATTTGTTCCAACCACAGACGACCGGTACTCCGAGCCCTGATATCCGTCCACAGCAGACCCTTGATGTGTATTACGGTTTACCGAATAACAAGCGGGACCGCTTTATAAAATGGTACCCTACAAGTGCGACTCCGACCAAAGAAGATCCTTGGCCAGCAACCAATCAAATGCTTCCCGTCTATTTGACGATCTATAGATTGGCTGATATTTATCTCTTATACGCTGAAGCTTTAAATGGATTGGGAGACAAGGCGAATGCTTTAAAATACCTCAACTTTGTGCGCAAAAGAGCCAATCTCCCGGAGTACGAAGCGAGTAATCCTGATTTGGCGACTGCTTATCAGCTCGAAACTGCGATTTTGAACGAACGCCGCATGGAACTATATGGTGAAGGGAAACGCTGGTTTGACCTGGTGCGTACTGGCCGTGTAAAAGAAGTGATGGACCCTATTCTAAAACGTAGACAAGAAGATGCTGGGAGTTTAGACAAACCAGGCTTCCTGGATCCACAACGAAGAGTGTATTGGCCTATTCATCGAAATGTGTTAAACTCCAATACCCTATTGGTTCAAAATCCAGGATATACTGATTAATAGATGAATATAAATCAAAGAGACATGAAAAGATTGTTTAATATAAAATGGACACAATATATGGTTATTGCAGCAAGTTTGCTGCTGACAGGCTGTTCGCTTTTCGATTTGGAATTACAGGAAAATTACGATTACAAACATAAAACACTGGATCCGAATATTGGGATCAGTGCGCGTAAATTTTTAGAAAATCGTTCCTATGAAACTACAGAGAATCCATCGGATACGATCTTTAAATGGATGCGCAAAGGATTGGAGTATGCTGGTATAGGTCTTGAGGAATTGGAGAAGACGGATCGCACATTTATTTTTTTACACAATGACGCGATAAAAACATGGGATACCAAAACGAAAAAGGTGACTGCCGGACTTTTCTTCGATGTCCCTATTGTGACTGGGGTGGATGGTACAGGTAAACCAATTACTAGACCAGCTACGAAATGGGAAGATTATAACCGTGACGATGTACGCAATTATTTTCTTTATCTCATTTTACAAGGCAATTACAACTTTGATAAATTGACTATTTCCAATGTCAAAGCCAAAACATTGCTTCCCGTAAATACAGTGGCAAGTAAAAGCTCCCTGTTGGGTTACATGAACGAAGGGAAAGGTTTTAACCAGGAGGGTGTGATGTATCTAAAATTGGTCAATAACAATGATCTGGCGCCGATTCAGATCAACGATAAAACAACAAATAGATCTGGTGGTTACGTGACAACGAATGGGGTGGTCCATGTTTTTGGATCCAAAGGAAATACCACGGTGTATCCTTTTTAAGTACTGTGGGGTAAAATGAACCTTATAAACAAATGTAAATATGATGAGAAACTTTTCGGTATTATCCGCTTTATCACTTTTATTAGTGATGGGGAGTAGCTGTGAAAAACCAGCTGCGGTAAAATTGCAATTAAATGGTATCGCCTGTGTGCAATGCCATACCATTCAATCGGCTGCTGATTTGCAGGCTTTAAGTCTACAGCCAGGCGACACGGTGATTATGAAATCGGGGCAATGGACAAATCAGGAACTGACATTTAGTGCACAGGGAACAAGTCAGCAGCCTATTGTGCTGCTCGCTGAACAACCTGGAGCAGTGATCATGAAAGGTACTTCTTTCATTAGCATTACGGGTAAATGGCTTGTGGTTAATGGATTGGTATTCCAAAATGGGTATACCTCTGGAAAAAATGTGGTTGATTTCACCTCTTCTTCATCAAATTGTCGGTTGACAAATACGGCTATTGTGGATTATAATCCACCAGCAGCAACGACTGACTATAGATGGGTATCCATTAATGGATCGAATCATCGTATTGATCATTGTTACCTTAAGGGGAAATTGCATCAAGGGCCTACGATGGTGGTCTGGGGGACAAATAAAACGATGAAGCATCGGATCGATCACAATTTCTTTGGGGAACGGGCAGAGCTACCGAATAACGGCGGTGAAACCATCCGTATCGGAACAAGTGACTGGTCTATGACCAGTGCATTCACGACGATTGAAGATAACATCTTTCAACGTTGCAACGGTGAAACTGAAATTATCTCGAACAAGATGGGCGGCGATACCATCCGCAATAACTTCTTCCATGAGAGCGAAGGGACGCTGTGCTTGAGACATGGAAATGGTTCTGCTGTTTATGGGAACTATTTTGTCGGTAACGGCAATAGTGCAGCTGGTGGTATCCGGATCATTGGAGAGGATCATATTGTCTACAACAATTACTTCCAAAATATGGCGGGAACAGGACAAAAAGCACCTTTGGCTGTCATGGATGGTGTACCTAATTCGCCGTTAAGTGGTTACTATCAAGTAAAACGTGTGAAGGTGGTGGCCAACACCATGATTAAATGTAAGCAATCATTCGATATCGGTTCGGGAAAAGGGGGGAACAGTCGCACCTTGCCACCAACAGATGGACATATCGCCAATAATGTGGTATCGCAAGCTGCAAGTTCAACCATGTTGACCTTTACAGATCAACCCATTAATTTTACCTACCAGGGAAATATTGTATTTGATGTGCCGACGAGCCAACAGCTTCCAGCTGGTTTTACACGTCAAAATCCAAAATATACGTTGACAACTGATGGAATCTATGAGCCGACCAGTACCAGTCCGGTGTTGGGTGCTTTTGTCGGTAATTATCCTTTTGCTGCCGCAGCGGATGCTGGTGCTCCAAAATTGGACGCTAAACATCGGGATTTACTGAAAGCACAAAATATCGGTCCGGGATTTATGACGGGACTGGGAAATAGCTTGATCATCAATCCGTAAGCGTTTGTGTCGGAAGGACCCGGTTTGCCCTCATTTCTTTCTATTTAAATAGAAAGAAATGAGGGTGTTTTTTTTAGGGAGTCTGTTGGCTCCGGATTACTTTACTTTTTCACCGCGGTAGTATTGGTTCCACCTATCTTTGGCATAACCTTTTTCAAGGTACTCAAATGAAGAAGCTGTCGCGTCTTCCACTTTCTGACCACGGTAGAAAACTTCCCAGCGATCTTTAGCATAACCGCCACCAAGAACGGTAAAGGAACTGGCAGTGGCATCGGTTATTTTGATGCCCTGATAATAAACTTCCCAGCGGTCTTTGGCATAACCATCAGCAATGTATTCAAATGAAGAGGCTGTTGCTCCCTGCAGTTTTTCACTTTTATAAAACACTTCCCAGTTATCCTTGGCATAACCGCCACCAAGGACCTTTACTGCGGCCCCGCCTTGTTGGCCATTCTTCTGACCTTTGTAGTAGCTGTTCCATCGGTCTTTAGCATAACCTTGCCCCAAATTTTCAAAACTGGAGGCATTTGCTTCCGCTATTTCTTTCCCGAAATAAAATGCCTTCCATGAATCTCTGGAATACCCATCCCCTAAGACCTTGAAAGTGGAGGCTGATGCATTGGGGATTACCTGTCCGCTGTAAAAGACTTTCCAGGAATCCCTGTAATAACCATCTCCTACGAGTGTGAAGGTACTGGCTGATGCATCTTTTATTACTTGTCCTCTGTAAAAGACTTTCCAGGAATCTTTGGTATAATGATCACCTAGTATCTGAAACGAGGAAGCCGACGCCTCTTGCAATAGCTCACCTCGAAAATATACTTTCCATGAATCCTTGGAATAGCCATTGCCTAACAATTTGAAAGAAGAAGCTGATGCATTGGGGATTACCTGACCGCTGTAAAAGACTTTCCATGAATCTTTGCTGTAATGATCACCTAATATCTGAAACGATGAAGCCGAGGCATCTGGCATGGGTTCCCCTCGGAAGTATACTTTCCAGGCATCTTTAGTATAGCCGCCTGTTAATACTTGAAATGACGAAGCCGATGCATCCTTGATTATGTTGCCACGAAAATAAACTTTCCAAGCATCTTTAGCATAACCATCCTTGAGATATTTGAAAGTAGAAGCATTGGCATCCTTCACCTCTTGGCCTCTATAGAGGATCTGATTGCCGATTTTGATATAGCCACCACCCAGTTCCTGTTGGAGTAAAAAGAAGTGGTTTGGCTGATCCTTAACGATTGGATAGCCCAAGCTTACATTGGGAATAGTGACAGCTGTTATAGACAGTGTTAGCGCGAGAATTTTTAAAGTAGCCTTGATCATAAAATAAATCTTCTGTGTAAACTTAAAAGAAAATAATCGTATTTTTGTTATTTATTGATAAGACAAAAGAAAGTTGTTTAAGGTTTAAT
>NZ_JBWKUH010000048.1:0-18260 GCF_059420745.1 Sphingobacterium sp. GW821-FHT03E03 | reverse complement strand
CTTTAGATTACAAAAATACTTTTTTGTCTAAATATTTGGAATTTAAAACAGTACCTTTTTTATGAAACGAGGCAAAACAACAAAGCATGAATAAATAGGAAAGGAGTTGATATGATCAACTCCTTTCCTATTTATTCGCTATCCTGTTATACCAAAGGAGCTGGTGCTTCTTCTTCAAATAAAGGGAATTCCTTGATAATATTGTACCAAGTAATAACTTTCTTGATGTCTGATGTATATACACGAGATTCATCATGGCCAGGAGCAACTTCACGGAAGAAATCCCGCAATGTAGCGCCATCCGATTTTGTGTCCGGTAATGTTAGACCTTTTTCTTTAATGGTTTCGAAAATATCTAAAAGACGGATTTCTTCTTCTTCACCATAAATGGTGATATCTTCCAATGTAGCCATTTTTGTCGAAGATAAACTTACTATCGACTTAATTTTCGCTTGATCAAGGGTTTCTAAAATAAAACCACCTTTATTTTGTCCAACCAACTTGAACAATCCTGGTTTACCAGTTACAGATACTAATGCTCTTAAATTCATTTTAATTTTTTTTAAATCTCCAAGAATTAATCTTCGATTACTTCAATTGATAAAATACGGTCTCCTTGTCTAATATCATCTACCAAATCAACATTCTCAATTACTTTTCCGAAACAAGTATGATTACGGTCTAAGTGGGCTGTATTATTGCGGCTGTGGCAAATGAAAAATTGAGAACCACCTGTATTGCGACCAGCATGCGCCATTGACAATACACCTCTGTCATGATATTGATTCTCTCCAGTTAATTCACAATCGATTTTATAACCAGGACCACCTGTTCCAGGAATGCCTGCAGCACCTTCACGTGAATTTGGGCAACCACCTTGAATAACAAAATCAGGGATAACACGGTGAAAAGCCAAACCATCATAATAACCTGATTTAGCAAGTTTAATAAAATTTGCTACTGTATTTGGAGCATCAGCTGTGTAGAAATCCACAGTCATGTCGCCTTTTTCTGTTTTAATAATCGCTTTACTCATGTTCAAAAATTTTTATGAAATACAAAGATAATGTTTCAGAGTGAAATGTGAAGTAATTCGTAATCTCCATTTTTTTTTAATTGATCTATATACGGATCAATGACCTGAAAATAATGCGAAATATTTTATATATTTATGTGAGCTAGCCAATTAAAGTTTTAACAATGTCAAATCTGCACAAATTAGTTATCAGGGAATGGTCTGAGGCGGATCGACCCCGCGAAAAATTATTAAATTTAGGACGGAGGGCCCTTTCCGATGCAGAGTTATTGGCAATATTGATCGGGTCTGGCTCAATGGACGAAAGTGCAGTGGAGCTATGCCGACGTATATTGGCCGATGCGAACAATAGCTTAGACACAGTCTCGAAGATGGAAGTCAGTGAATTGAGTCGATATAAAGGTATTGGTGAGGCTAAAGCCATCTCGATTATTGCAGCGTTGGAGCTGGGGAGACGTAAGAAGGAGTCCCCCGTAGAAGAAAAGAAGATCTTAAATAGCAGCAAGCGCGTGTATGAATTTATGAAACCCATTCTACAGGATTTACCACATGAGGAGTTTTGGACACTATATCTGAATACTGGATGCAAATTATTGGATCAACAGCTCATTGGTCGTGGTGGAAATGATTTTACACCGGTAGATGTTCGAATCATCCTAAGAAATGCCCTCGCAATAAAAGCACATTCTATCGTATTGATTCACAACCATCCTTCTGGGACTTTGCAGCCCAGTAATGCTGACAGAATTCTGACGCAAAAAATTGTCGAAGCATCAAAAATTATGGATATTAGGGTAAATGATCACCTGATCTTTACAGACAATGGATATTATAGCTTCAGAGATGAAGATATAATCGAATAGCTATAGGACAATCTAACATGAACAAAAATAGTATTGAGCGATTTACAGACCGGGTTGTGGATTATGAAAAATTTAGACCCAATTATCCAAAGGAAATTATTCAGATTCTTAAAGAAAAGATAGGTTTGGATAAGAAATGGCTGGTTGCGGATATTGGTAGTGGCACAGGTTTATCAACACAACTGTTTTTAGAAAATGGAAATGATGTCTTTGCTGTTGAGCCCAACCGGGAGATGCGGGAATCTTTAATACACCATTTTAAAACCTATCGGAATTTAATTGCATTAAATGCAACCGCTGAAGATACATCCATAGAATCGGGTTGTGTGGATTTAATTTTCGCCGGACAGTCTTTTCATTGGTTCGATCGGAAAGCCAGTTACAACGAATTCAATCGTATTCTTACAAAAACTGGTCATATCGTCTTGGTGTGGAATCAACGTGATCCAGCGGATGCTTTCCAGCAGGAATATGAACAGTTTTTGCGTAATCATATCCCTAATTATCAATCTGTCAGTCATAAAAATATAACTGATGACGACCTTCGGAGTTTTTTTGCGGATAGGCCAATGACGAAAGTGTCCTTACCTAACCAGCAGGTATTCGACCTAAAATCGTTTCTGGGAAGGGTAAGATCATCCTCTTATTTTCCTAAAGAAGGAGATGAAAATAAAAGTTTATACGATGACCTTCGCCTATTGTTTGAAAAGTATGCAATTTCTCAACGTATCGTGTTTAGATATATTACTGAAATCTTTATCAGCTAAGCCACGCTAGCGGAATCTGTCGGAGGCTTTGTTGCATTTTTTTCGCTGAAGAAGAGTTTGGTTGGCCCGAATGCGTGTCAATAGCGCTAGAATATGATCTGGCAAGGGAGAGACGGGAGGTTTCCAGCGATGATTTAGCCAGCTTAAGTTACGGTGCTTTTAGAGGGCAGAAAGCACCGGTCATTATCCGTGCCCGCGGATACCGATTGGAAAGTGTATGGCATTCGGGATCACCGATGTCTGTGATAGTTAAAAAAATGTTAAAGATCTCATTGGAATAGGTACATGGCATTTTATTTGGAAGTGATTGAGGGATAAGTTAAAAAGATATGTTTGGAGTTGAATTAATATTCTTTAGACGATGTTTATTTCTAGTGCCAATTTTCGTGTTGGCAGGCAGGGTAAACGGTCAACAGCTTACTTCCTTCAGTAGCTGGGAGGGAAATTTTCATTTTGCGAATCGTTGGATAGATCCTTTTTTCCCTTTAAATATTCAGGCTAATGTGGTTGCATTGGAATTAGACGTCAATGATAAAGCCAAAAATTCAGGAGCAAAGAAACAAACTATAGATAAGGTAGATAGTCAGCCCACAGAGGTTTCGATTCCCGTTGTAGAAGATAGCAAGCCTAAAGGTGGGATAAAATACTCATCTTCCCGTTCAAGCACATTATATCGTGTAGCCTTGGATAAACAGCTTGACGAGCGCTATGATGGAAAGCAAGTTTTTGTGGATGCAAAAGGGGTAAAATATATAATTGATTCGAAATATAGAAAGCAGATCATCAAGTAATTATGTGGTTAAGTTAAAGCTTTGTTAAAAAAAATATTGTAAAGAAATTTTGGCATTTGTATTGTACTTTTACCTATAATTATTTAAATAACAATTGGGTTATGAAATCAATAAATCGTTTCAAAAAAATCACAGCTGCATTAGCTCTGATCGCAACATTTGGATTGGGACAATCCTATGCGCAAACTGCTCCTAAGAAAATGGAAAAAGAAGCAAAAAAAACAGAACAAAAAGTAAAAGAGGTAAAGACTAAGGCCTCCGGGACCGAAACGAAAGCGAAAGCTGCCCCCGCGAAAGCGTTGGAAAAGAAAGATGCAGTAGCCAAAGAGAAATCTACTCAAGCAAAAAAAGCTACTGAAACCAAAGCTGCTCAGGTGGAAACGAAAGAGAAAGCCGTAAAGAAGGAAGCTACGAAAGTTGCTGAGACAAAAACTGCTCAAGTAGAAACCAAAGAGAAAGCTGTAAAGAAGGACGTTACTAAAGCTCAAAAACAGGTGTCTGCAGTTAAAAAAGACGCAGTAGCAACAGCCGATAAGGCAACCAGCGAAAAATATAACGGTCATACGGTTTATCTAGGTCCAAAAGGAGGTAGATATTATATCAATGGAAATGGTAATAAAACCTATATTTCTGATAAAAAATAGCATTTAATAGTACATTATACATAAAAAGGGGCATCCATGGATGCCCCTTTTTATGTATAATCAATAATTTCTACCGTAATATTTTCAATAGATATTCCTTATCGAGATAGAAAGCGTTTAAACTTCCACCATCTTCGAGAATGGTGCTGCTGATTTCTTTTTTATGCTGTTGTAGCGTCTGAATTTTATCCTCAACCGTATTTGGACTGATCAGACGAACGGCGGTGACATTCTTTCGTTGGCCAATACGATAGATACGGTCGATCGCCTGTTGTTCAACGGCTGGATTCCACCATGGATCGACCAGATAGACTACATCTGCTGCTGTGAGATTAAGACCCGTCCCGCCAGCTTTAAGGCTAATGAGAAAAACACGGATATTTTGATCCGTTTGGAAATCGCTGACCAGCTGTCCCCGGTTTCTGGACTGACCGGTCAATGTAAGCGAGGGGATTCCATTCTTATCCAATGCTTCTTTAATCAGTCGCAACATGCTGACAAATTGCGAGAAGACGATGATTTTATGTTGATCTTTTTTGTATTGGATTTGTTCCACTAGCATTTCGATCTTTGCCGAATCTTCCGCAGATGTCAGGTCTTCACTTTGAAGCAATTTACTGGAATTGCAGATCTGACGCAATTTGGTCAAACCTTTAAGAACATGCATGGGACTTTTCTTGATTTCATCCCCATCTTTAGCAGAAATAAACTCACGGAATTCCTTTTCATAGAGATCGTAGATCCGACGCTGCGCAGTTTTCATTTCACAATAGAGTACCAATTCATTTTTTACGGGAAGATCATCCAATACATCCTGTTTTGTTCTCCTCAGGATAAATGGCTTGATTTTTTCCTTCAGTATCCTTTTTCTTTTGCGATCGTGAAAAGCATCAATTGGTGTCGTATAGACGTCTTTAAAATACTTTTTATTGCCCAATAAGCCCGGAACGGTAAACGAGAGCTGTGCAAATAAATCCATTGTGTTATTCTCGATAGGTGTTCCTGTAAGAATAATACGGTTTCTCGATTGCAATAGATTTACAGCTTTATACCGTTGTGAATCCGGATTTTTTATGTGTTGAGATTCATCGAGTACGACATAGTTGAATGTCAACTTTTTTAATCTATTGATGTCGGTAAGCAGATTATGGTAAGAAATAAGCACGATATCCAGTTCTTCAAACTGGTCAGTTATATCGCTTCGGTTTGGTCCTTCGAGGATCAATATGTTAAAAGATGGCAAGAATTGCTGAATTTCATGCTTCCAATTAAAAATCAGTGTGGTCGGAAGAACCAACAGTGTCGGAGCGGATATACCCTTTGCTTTTTGAGTCGCCAGAAAGGCAAGGATTTGGACAGTTTTCCCCAACCCCATATCATCAGCCAGGCAGGCTCCGAAATTTAACTGGTCCAAAAAGTTGAGCCATTGCAGCCCTTGCAACTGATAGGTACGTAAATCTCCAACAAAAATATCGGGTAATTCTACTGGTGGGCATGTTGCTAAAGAGGAAAGCTGATTTTTTAAATAGCTAACCTCGGCTGATACTTCCTGATCGAGCTCTTTTTTGTCAAAAAGCAGGTCGATTTCGCTAAACTTATATTTGGGAATCTGAATAAGTTCATCCTCGATGATTTCAGCTGCATTAAAATAGGCCTCAAATTTTTCCAGCCATTCCTCGGGTAAAATACCAAGCGTACCATCATCCAGATTGATAAATTGAGAACGATTGCGAACAGCTTTTTCAAGTTTCTTCAGCGAAACACTTTTAGGCCCAAATTTGACTTGCATATTGGCATTAAACCAATTTTGTCCACTTAATACCTCAATTTGTATTTTGCCTTTAAAACGGCTTAGCTTATTTCCTCTCAAAGTATTGAACCCAATAATCTGGATACCCTGATTATGCCACTCATCGAAGGCATTCAAAAACCAGTCTTTATCCAGAAAATATTTGCGGTGCAAATAGAGATGCTGAAAACTATCATCATCCAATTGCTCCTGAAAATAAGTATGCTGCTTGAGCAGCAGTGAGATCACTCTGGTTTCTATTTCTTTTTTTCGTTCGACCAAAAATTGGGATCCTTTTGCATCAGTTCCAAAAATGCTCCTTTTACTCAAAATTGGCACTTCAACATCGCCATAACGCATGACAGGTATAATGTTGACAAAGTCTTCCGATTCTTCAAGGAAAAGGAGTGCTTGCATATCCTGATAGTAGAGATTTTCCTTCAACTGTGGTTTGCTGGCCTTGGGGATATCCTTGAAATTTAACACGACTGAATTGGCGAGGGGTTCTAGGAATAGCTCGTTAAACTCTTTAAACTTGTTGCGGTGTATGCGCAGTTGGTTGCCTTTGTTTCCAAATAAGCGAATCAGCTTGAGGTGAAGTTTATTTTCAACAAGGTAGAGGTGCTTTTTTATAAAGATAAAGTGGTCAAACAGAATGCTCAGATCCTGTAGCTCGTAAGCGATACCGTGAATGGATAATTCCCCTTTTATAATATAGAATGCGTCATTTTGCTCGACTAACAATTTAATCTCTCCCTTGTTCAAACTGATCTGTATCGGAGATAACGATGTGGCCGTTATATTTTCTGCTTTTTCATAATCGTGGAGGTAGAAATCCAGGGCTAGCGGATTTTTGGCAATAGCACGCAAACTGCGTTCAACAGCGACATCCGCTTGTTGCAAAGGTTGGGCAAGCTGGTTGATCGCTGCAAAAAACTGGGTTTCTTCGATGGAATCAGTTTGCCAGATACGTGTTTGACTTTCCATAACCGAAATGGGATTTTTCGGTGCACCCGATTTCGAATGTGGCGCTTGGCATAACAAGACTTGTAATTGCTTATAATAGCGATTGCGGGTTAGTACAATAAAACTATGCTGTTGTTCACTTGAAGGTTTAGAGGGACTTGCATTCGATTCCAGTAGATCAAAATCATCTATGGAGGTCAAGTGTTTGTCTTTTAAGACGAATTGTAGATCCCCATCTTTAACTTGTGCCGAAAAATAGGTTTCCAGCGCTTGCTCATTTTCTAAACCATACTGAACAGCAACCTTTTTTAGTAGATTTCGATAACGGTTGAAATCGAAAAAAGATAACCAGTTTTCTTGTCCGAATAGTTTAGTTAACGTTGCCTTCTGGTGAATACAAAAGCCTTTCTGCGCACAGTTGCAGAAAAGTGAAGTTACAGGCGATTTGTAAATAACCATCACCTGAAAATTCGTATAGCTCTCGACCACGTGAAAGGTAGCTTGATTGAATTCCATCTCCAGGACATTGATTTGGATATTTACCAAGGTGGTATCCATCCAGGGAAAATAAGAGTAACGGCTTACTGTGCCGAAATCTATTGTTGTCAATGTATGTTGATGGAAATCCATACGGAGTATATTAAAAATTAAGATTCATGCCACCATAATAATTTCGCAATGGGGCTGGATTGAAATACCGACCACCGAAAGCATTGATGTCATTGCCAAGGCTATATCTTTGGTTCAACAGATTGTCGGCACCAGCAAAAATACTGACTTTATGTCCATGGCCTATAGCTTTGCTCCAGGATATTTTGCCTTGTAAAAGATGGTAACGTTTTGCATAAACGGTATTAGCGTCATCCAATGGTATAGCAGCGGTTAAATTGGAAAGTAGATCCAAATGAAGTTGATAAGGGAAAAGAACATTTAAGGTATTTACCCAAACTGTTTTTGGGACAGCGGTTAATTTGTTGCCACTGTAATTTTTATCCCCAATCTGATAGTTTTTGAAAGAATAGTCATTTAATGAAAAATTGCTTCCGACCTGTAAACTACGGATTAGTCCGGCTGACCTTGGTGTTAACAAATAGGCAAATATAGAAGCTTCAATTCCTTTCTGATCTATTTTTCCTGCATTCTGAAAATATTCTGCTCCAGATTCGCGTACTTGCCGAATAATGGCATCATCCATTTGATAGGTATATGCTGCTGCATCTAATATAACACGACGATTCCACAGGTGCCATCGAACGCCGAATTCATGGTTGGTACCAGTCTCAGGCCTTAGGTCCTTATTGATCATATTGTCAGATGAGCGCACTTCAGCAATTGTCGGAGCTGAAAACCCTTTTGAAATAGAAGCCCGGACTGCTAGTGTTGGCATCGCCAAATAGGAGAGGGCGGCTCGTGGCATCCAGGTATTACCAAAATTGATAGCTGCTTTATTCTCTTGTGCAACTGGATAACGTTGTTGATAAGCGATTTTATTTTCATTGAGTCCAATGGATAGTTCGACTTGAAGACGTTCCAACCAAGCTAGCTGAGTGCGTGCAAAGAATGACTGTTGACTATTTTCCAGCTTATCTTTGGCTTGTGGATTACCAGCCTGCCCTTGATTATTATCATAATTGTCTATATCGTACCAACCTTTTTGAGCCTCTAAACCAACTTGGAGTTCATACTTTAAGTTTTTGCTAAGCTGATCAACATAGGATAAATAGAGCCGTGTTCCCAAGTTTTTTTCATCCCTTTTTTCATAATTGGTGATAAAGGGGTTTTTGATCTGGTTGGACGAACCGAATACATTGGCAAACAGGGTTAATTTAGAACTGATACTCGTTTGGTTGCTCACGCCGCCAAAAAAAGTTTTATCATAGATTGCTGCTTTTTGTTCCGTTGCACTTGGATTCGGGCCACCTTTGGGTCGGGATTGCCGGCGATCGCTCTCCATTTGTGCAGCAGTAAGACCTCCGGGAGTTTGATATCCCAAGTCAGCATAAAACCCAGTGAATTTGAGTTCAGAATGCTTTGCATATTGCCAATTATAGTTCAACTGGATGGTTTTCCTGTTCAAAGATGAATGTTGTCGATAACCGTCACTGCGTGTCCAGCTTTGATTGATCGCCAATTGCTGCGTCTGATTGATTGGAAGCACAGCATTGAGCTGCTGCTGAAATAATCCATATGAACCACCCGTTAGCTGTAAATTGACTTCGGGTTTGGTCAGGGTATTAAAACCCTTGCTGTAGAGTGAGATTACACCGCCAGAATTGGCACCATAAATAGAACCATCAGGTCCTTTCAAAATATTGATCTGGTCTATTGTGTAAGGATCAATCAGATTGAGGTAGGTGTTTCCTCCAGCATCTGTGAGCGGAAAGTCATCCAGATAGATCTTTACATTACGGACACCGAACGGAGAACGGAGCATGCTACCCCGTAATGCCAAGCGATAGCTTCCGGGAGAGCGTTCTTCCATGCGTAGTCCGGGTACCGTATTCATGACAGCGACAAGTGCCGGCGATTGCTGAGATTGAATCCGCTGCTGACTTAATACGGCCGCTGATGATGTAAGCCGTAGTAAGGGTTGTTTATTAAAATAAGCTTTAATTTCGACCTGTTCAAGTCTATTGTTGATGCTGTCAGTTGTTTGGGCATATAATTTACCACATAGACAAATTGCGGCAAGTAGGTAATTTCTTTTCATTGTTAATGGTTAGGTTGGCCTAGTCCGCAAATTCTTGGCTAAAGTAAATTTCAAAAACTGCTTTGGTCTTATTATATTTCAAGCATTGATAATTGGCATATACCGAGCTCGTCGGTATGCACAGGGTATTGGCCATCGCATTCGCCGGGAAATCCTTACTTAAGCAGCCCCGTTTTAGATCAAAGATATTATTGGTTGAAATATTGTCAATCGAGAATGCATTTTCATCAATCAAATAATTTGATTGACTTGAACGGATATAATCCTCTTGATAAATCAATTCTGCGCCAATACTATAATCTACTGTTCCATTGGCATAGTAACAATCGGATTGACGCAGCAAATTGGATACTTGTACGTCCCGATACAGTGTTTTAAAGAGTTTATTTTTCTGATCGAAAAGAAGTATTTCAATTTGATATTTTTCTTTATCATACACAACATAGGCAAAATCGTTCCCTTTATTTCCAAAAATATCCCCTCTTGTATGAGCCAATATATTGAGGTTTGTATGGGTCTCGAAATAATTCTTTTGATCTTCGGTAAGGTCTGCTTGCAGTTTTAGATGTAATTTTCCAAAGAGCCCTTCATCAGCTAATTTGACGAGCTGTTGTCGTTGCTGATTGGCCAATTCATTGGACCGTGGATTAGTATAGGTAGACGTATCAAGCAGAGGTTTCACTGCATGGGGATTTTCAGCCACCTGCTGACTTTGGTTATTGACCGTACTGTCTTTTGTCGGAATAATCTGAGGATTAGATTTTGATGTTTGCTGACAGGAAGCAAATCCAAAAAGCAAAAGGTATAGAAAAATTGTCTGTAAATTCATGTGTATTTATCTTCAATGGGGGACTCCGTCTATTGGATTTTAGACGAAGTCACAATATCGGCTAATTTAATGATTTTATAGAAAAGAAGTCTTGCCGCTTTCGATAAATTAAAATGCTTCGTTCAATCCAAGAAAGAATCCACGAGACCCATATTTTCCTATAGCATAGTCCAAACAGAGGTTTGTTCGGGTGGCTTTGTTAAACAGGACCCGTAATCCTGCGCCACCGCCAGGTTGCCACCTTTCAAAAAGTTTTGTGCCCAATTCATCACTTGCACTTTGGAGATTAAAAAATGCAGCGCCACTCAAAAAGCGATGTTTTAAAATTGGAAAGCGGTATTCTGTTTCAGCATAAGCAAAAGAAGGTCCCTTGAAATAACCAATTGTATACCCGCGACCTGTCCTTACAGCGGCATCTCTTCCTGTACCAGGGAGGTCGAAGTAGGGGAGGACACCACCAAGTTTATAAGAACCCCAATACCAAAAAGCAAGCACATGTGCTGGATCTGACTGTGATAAACTAAAGTATTTCCGAAAGTCGGTCGTGAGCTGGACGGCACTTTTACTGCTGCCCAATAATTTGGTATTCCAACGTAGGCCAATGTCTGAATAGATCCCCTTGTAGGGTCTATTGGGATTATCCCGCGTAGTGTACTGCATATTCAATAGGAGGCCATTAGAATTGTAGCTATCTGGAGCAAAACCATGTTTTTCGGTATAAATGGTATTTGGGGTAACATTTCCATTGGGGCCACTGCTCGTAATCTTCCGGCGCAGGTCGAAGGCTAGTCCAGCTCCTAAAAACAATCCGTCGGACACCTTTTTATAGACCTTTTCGTTAAAAGTAAAGGCATTGTATTTGGCACCATATTTTTTATGTTCGGGATTAGCAAGTATTTCCTCTTCTTCATTATTCCATTTCCCCGGTGCGGTCATACCCAAACCTGCGTCTAGGGCAACCATTTTGACCAATGCAAAAGCTCCTTGAAAATTCAGTTTATTGTTAGGGGTAAATACATTGTGGCTAATATAGAAAACCATGATGTTTTTGGTCGTAATAGAGGCTGAAGTTGCTGCGATTGACATGGTTGTTGTTTTGGGATCACCCAGAACTTTTCCCGCAACAGCCTTGACACCAATCTGTCCACCAATCGTCGGATTATAGGCAATGTTTGGCATTAAGGTAATCGGAGAACGTTTGCTGGATTTTTCCTTTTTACGTTTGGGGTGAATAATCCGGCCGATCAAGTCCGAGATATCATATTGGCTCGCCAGAATCGAATCACGTTGCTTTTTATAGACGGAAGCCGAATCTATCTCAGTTTCAGATTGAGCCACAAGCCTATTGGGTATCAGCAGAAAGCAGGGTAGTAAAAAAATGAAAGTGAATAAATAACGATGACGTAAAAATTGCTGCATACCTTGGGGTTTATCTTAGATCTAAACGTCAAAAATATTAAAATGTTTTCTAAAAGGATAAAAGCCAATTCCATATAGCACTGCTATTGGCCCGAGCGAATCACCGTGAAAAGCTATTTGTCTGCTTGAACCGTCTAGGGGCTATATGATAACTGTGCGCGTGGAGCAATTTTTAGTGTTACGGGAGAATCGGTTAATTAAACTTGGAAGTAAGGGGAAATTTATCTTAGTTTTGATTATTTAATTCGGAGATATGATCAGACAGAATATATATAGCTGCGGTTTGGCCCTACTGTTGTTAACAGGTTTTGCGCAAGCACAGGAACTCTATACACCCAGGAATATTAAACAAGCCATTGAAAAAGGCACGCGGACCACAACCGGTGTGCCTGGTAAAAATTACTGGCAAAACTTTGGGAAATATGATGTCAAGGTACAGTTGGATCCTATCGCGAAGACCGTCCGCGGAAATGAAACCATTTTATACAGCAATAATAGCCCTGATACATTGAAGCAATTGGCGATCCGATTTGTGAACAATGTCCACAAACCCAATGCTGCGCGTGCTAACTATGCTTCGGACGACTATTTGACATCCGGGTTAAAGATAAAATCCTTTAAGCTCAACGGACAGGTTTACGAAGTAAACAGCAAGGATTGGGGAACAGTCAAACTCGGTGATTTTGGGCAGAAAATTCTTCCCGGGACGGTGGCAACCCTAGAGATTAGCTGGGAGTATCCGTTATCGGTTGAGAGCGATCGCGATGGCATGCTCAATGCATCTACTTTCTATTGTGCTTATTCCTATCCACGTGTATCTGTTTATGATGATTACAATGGCTGGGATGTTTTGGAGCATAATGGTAGACAGGAGTTCTATAATGGTTTCAATGATTATCTGTTTGAGATTGCTGTACCCAAAAATTTTGTTGTCTGGGCCACAGGCGAGCTTCAGAATGCGGCGGAAGTATTACAGAAGCCTATTTTGGAACGCTTCGAGAAATCGAAAAAAAGTGATGAGCCTATCCATGTTGCTACAGCCTCTGAGATGAAGGCGGGTAAGGTCTCCGCGCAGCAAGAATGGAACAAGTGGAAGTTTAAAGCGACTTATGTTCCTGATTTTTGTTTCAGTGTGAGCGACAATTATATTTGGGATGCCGGCAGTGTGGACTTAGGAACCAAACGGGTCAGTGTACAATCCAGTTATGTTGCTGGTACACCCGATTTTGAGCAATATATTGGCTGGCAGCAATACTGCATCAACTGGTTTTCCAAAAATTGGCCCGGTGTAACCTACCCTTATCCGACAATGACAGCAGTACAGGGATTTGCGGATATGGAATACCCGATGATGATCAATGATTCGAGTGTGCCCGACAATTTTGTTGACGCCCGACAAACAGCAGATCATGAGATCGCACATACCTATTTCCCTTTTTACATGGGGATCAATGAGACCCGATATGGTTATATGGATGAAGGCTGGGCTACAGCGCTTGAATTTTGGATTGGTAATGCGGAGATCGGAGCCGAAAAGAATAAGGAGCTTTTCAAAGAGTCACGCGTGAAACGATATATCTTCGACCCATCCACAGAAGAGGATCAGCCTTTGATTACGATGACTTCACAGTTAAATGGTCTGGGTTACGGAAATAATGCCTATATCAAAGCTGCCTTATCGTATATCGCGCTACGGGATTATTTAGGTGATGCGGTTTTCAAAAAAGCCTTACATCATTATATGGATCTTTGGCATGGTAAACACCCTACGCCATGGGATTTCTTTTATAGTATCAATGCTGGAGCTGGTCAGAATTTAAATTGGTTTTGGAAGAACTGGTATTTTACCAATAATTACATTGATTTAAAGGCGGATAGCTTTAAGCAGTCTGGCAATAAAAATACCTTGTCGATCACAAACGTAGGGGGATTTGCGGTGCCTTTTGATGTCTTGATTACCTATACAGACGGCACTTTGGAGACAAAACATCAAACACCTGCAATTTGGCAACAGAATGAAAAACAGGCAACGATCAGTTGGTCATCTTCAAAGAAAGTGAAAAAAATTACGCTGGATGGTGGAGTTTTTATGGATTACACCGCCAAAGACAACGATTGGGAAGCTGTAAAGTAACAACGTTATTTGTGTCAATCTCCTTCTTATTGAGAGATTGACACAATTCCTGTCAAATTTATAACTGAACATTCTCTGAAAATGAAATTGTTATGCACTTAGGTCAGCTCCCAACATAAAGTTGATGTCTTTGCTGCTGATGATTTCAGTGCTGAATATCCTTTCCTATATGGATGGGTAACTTTAAAATAATCAGCTTGACGAATCAATTGTCCATGTTATTGAAAATTGTCAATAGTTCTGAAGGTCAAATTCACACGAGGCATAAATACCTTCTTCGTAGGAGGGAGACGGTGTAACCAATACGTCTGTGTAAGATCCTTCATAACTAAGAGACTACCATTTCCCAAAATAAGATCTACTTTTTCTTTTGTCGTTTTGTGCTTGAATGCAAACTTTCTTTCGGCTCCAAAACTTAAAGAAGCAATTGCGCCATTTTTCTTTAGGTCTTTTTCTCCGTCACTATGCCAGGCCATACCTTCATCACCATTGTGATATAGATTCAATAAACAAGAATTATAAGTTTCCTGTGTTTTTAATTCAGCAAGTGTTTTTAGCTCGAGTAGTTCTTTTGTCCAGGGGAGAGCTCTTTTGGTGGTATTGGAATAGCTATATTCAAAAGCCTGATCCCCATACCAGGCAACTTTGCGTTTAGTGATAATTTCGTTTCCGAAAATAATCGCACGATCGTTTACCCATTCGATGGAATTCATCAACTGGTTAAAATAGTGATTCGCTTGTTGCGGATCTAGTATTTTGCCATAGTAATTGACTGTCCCGTCATAGGGAAGTATATTTTTGTTTCCATCAAAAAGATTGTCGAAAAGTTCCATGTTATCCTTACTATTTTGTTGACTTATATTGCAGTGTGGAGGCTCTCCCAGCCGATAATCGCTGTCTTTCTTATCGGATCCCAACGATACCCACCAAATATGCCACTGTTTTGGATAACCCGGTGGCAGGGAATTAGATAAGCAATAGGGTTACTGCCAATGGCTGTGCCTACTGCACGTGAAGCCTTGGGATTTCCAATTTGAGAAGCAATCGAACCATAAGTGCTTAAATTACCCATGGGAATTTTTAACAGTGCTTCCCATACCTTCAACTGAAATTCTGTTCCTTTGAGATGCAATTTCACCTGACCGATATCATTATCCTGTGGATTTAATGCTTTTAGTGCATTTTCATGCATTACATCCTGCCGCAGTATATATTTTGCGCTTGGGAAGCGCTTTTGAAGCGTTTCGAACGCAGATTCTTTATCTTCTTCATAAGCAATATGACAGATGCCTTTTGAAGTAGAGGCGATAATGATGGGGCCAAAAAGTGTTTCATAATAATAGTATGAAATGAGCAGATTGGCACCTTCATTCTTGTACTCAGCAGGTGTCATCCCTTCGATATTGATAAACAGTTCATGTAATCTGCTGCTACTTGAAAGACCCAGCTGAAAAGTCGTTTCTGCAATATTGTTTTCCTTCAATAGTGATTTGGCGTGATTTAAACTTATATATTGCAAGAACTTCTTTGGGCTTGTGCCTGCCCAGGAGGTAAACATCCGTTGGAAATGAGCTTCACTCATGTAGACATGAGAAGCGATCTGTCCCAGTGTGGGTTGAGTTCTGAAATTTTCTTGTAAGAAATGTATTGCCTTGGCGATACGTTGAAAATCTACTTCTTGTTGAATAGTCATGATTGTCCATTTAGTTTATACAAAGTTGCTAAGAAGAAGAAGTTTATAAAATCCGATTTATGCTAAATTGAACGAGTTTTTTAAGAAGTTTTATCCGAATGTCCCAATGATTTTTCAGGGGCGACAATATCCCGGATCAGTTGCTTTAATTCCTTTATTTCGGGAAATCGGCCTGCTCTTTTTCGGTCAAAGATTTCTTGACCATCTATGCGTATGGTATAACGGCCGGCAATTTCACTTGGAATAAGCAGGACGCCGTGGATATCTTCCGTGAATGAGCTCAATATCTCTTGGGACATATAAGCTGCACGCAACATCCAATTGCATTTCGGACAGTATTCAATTTCGATAACAGGTTTTGATGCCATGATTTAAACTAAGATAGTATGTGTTCAATAAAACAAATGTACTTATCTCACTGCTGTCATCAAAACATCCATAAGAAATCACCCCAGACTGTTGATAATAGTCTTCGGATAGGCTGGGGTGGAATCTTATTTCATCATATTTTTTGACTAACCGATCTTTAATGAAGTCATAGTGAGTGAGCCTGCTACAGAATTGTCATTGAACAAAAATAAGTCTTCATTTCTTTCCTGTAAAGCCAGTGTATAAATTAAAGGAAGATAGTGTTCCGGTGTGGGGATTGCTAGGTCAAACTCCTTGCCCTGTTGCCTGAAATCAATTAAAGCCTGATGGTTGCCGTCTTGAATAAACTTTTTCATTTTATCATTTGCAATGCTGGCCCATTCGTAGGCGTATCCGGTTGTGTTGAGTTTATCCCAGGCAACCATTCTGAGATTGTGGACCATATTGCCGCTTCCGATAATCAATACTCCTTTTTTCCGGAGCTCAGCCAGCTGCTGCGCAATTTCATAATGATAGGAAGCTGGTTGAGTGTAGTCAATACTCATCTGAATAATGGGCACATCAGCATTGGGGTATAAATGTTTGACAACAGACCAGGAACCGTGATCCAATCCCCATTTATCGTCAAGATGTACTTCGGTTTTCGTGACAATACGCTGTGTTTCATGAGCTAACGAGGGGCTTCCGGGCGCAGGATATTGTACGTCAAACAAAGCCTGGGGGAAACCGCCAAAGTCATGGATTGTAGCCGGATGCTCCATGGCGGTAACAAATGTTCCACGTGTCTCCCAATGTGCCGAGATGACGAGGATTGCTTTGGGCTTCTCGAATGTTTGTCCTATTTTTCTGAATCCTTGAACAAACTCATTGTCTTCAATAGCATTCATGGGACTTCCATGTCCTAAAAAAAGAACTGGAAATTTGTCTGTCGCAGTAAGCTCAGTAGACAATTTACGTAATGAACTTGCGGGACTAGCTATGCCTGATAAGGGTAATGTTGCCATAATTTTTATAAAATCCTTTCTACGCATTTGAATATTCCTAATAGCGTTAATTGTTATTACAAAATTAAGTAGAGTAGGACGGAGGGAGGTATTGTTTTTTAGTCAATCTGTTGTATTATTCGGAAATCAACTTCTGTATTTCATTTCTAAATTCAGATGGCGTCATTCCGGCTTTCTTTTTGAAAACGTTGGTGAAATAAGCTTTTTCCTGATAGCCTAATTCGAAGCCTATTTCTGAAATGGTCTTATTTGTTGTGAGCAGCAGATTTTTAGCTTCAATCAGTTTTCTTGTTTCGATTATCTCCGATACGCTCTGTTGCAATATACTTTGGCAGATCAAGTTTAAATTTCGTGCAGACATAAAAAGTTTTTCTGCGTAATAATTAACACCCTCTGGTCGATGATAATTCTCTTCTAATATAGCTAGAAAGCTGGTGAACGTTGTGCTCTGGTTTTTCAATTGTTGTTGGGTATCCGGAAATTGTTTTTTTCGTTCCGACTCGATCATAATAAAAATTGTACTCAACAAATGCTTAATAACGGCATAGTCTACTAAGGATTGTTGTGTTTCCTGTTGGATCATTTGGCACAGGATGACCAATCTGGAAAAACAAGTTGGTTGGAAAAAAGTCAATGTCGCATTTTCATGAAAATGCGCATAAAGTTGGAAGGTGGTTTCGGGGATGAATTCGCTTTTAAATCGGATAACCCAAAAATCAATATTATTATCTTGGAGAAGCGGTTTCACACGATGATTTTTACCTTGCGCTACAAAGCTGACAAAGGGAGCACTGTATGTTTGTGCTTTAAAATCGATGAAATGTTCTAACTGTCCCTTTACACCAATAATCAGTTCTTCGAAATCATGTTGGTGCATTTCATTTTTCGACTCTTGGATGCGTAGTGCTTCTTTCGCATCGACTTGATATATTTTGAAAAGTTCGTTCAAAACTAATGCAGGTATTAAATATTCCTGTTAATGATCATTTATCCTTTACTAATGTACGGCTTAATTTGTATTTTTTTTCTATTGCTTTTCCGAAAAACAGCGATTCCAATAGTGAGCTCGCGTGTTTAGTATATTTTGTCCCGTTCCCGAAAAAGGGTGAAGTTCTTTTGCTGCTGTTGGGCAACCTGTGGTATCTGTATCACGCTTTGGCCATACCATGTTCGCCGATGCTCGGGATTTTCCTATAGATTCTCTACCGTTTCCCTATCGTTTGGATAGGTAATGGATGGTTAAATT
>NZ_JBWKUH010000047.1:0-20586 GCF_059420745.1 Sphingobacterium sp. GW821-FHT03E03 | reverse complement strand
AAGATAAATTATGAGAAAAATTAAATTTGCGGCATTGCTCGGTGCGGCACTGATCTGTTTTGTTTCCTGTCAAAAAACTATTGTTAAATCAGAGGCAGAGGAAAAACTGTCCTTGCGGGCGGCCACCCCAGGTCCCAACGGCTATGAAGTTCCGCTAGGTGGCAATGCCTTCGTTACTGCAGCACCCTCCGGCGCAGCAGAAGTCATCAATAGCAACGGCTTAGCCAACTGGACCAATGCCAATAGCATTGTGAGTACCTATGCTAAATTGCCACAAGGAGGAACATTAAGTGTGAAAATCCGTGCCAAAGTATTGCCCAATGGCGACAGCAGCGTGGTCAAGTTGACCATCAACGGTGTGAGCAAGCAACTGAGCCTCAAGGGCGGCACGGTAAAGGATTATACCGTGGGTAACTATACAGTCAATGCTGGTGGTTATGTTAAAATGGATCTGCAGGGAGTTTCCAAAACCGGTGGTTACTTTGCCGATGTTTCCCATCTTATTTTGAGCGGATCAGCGACAACAGGTACTGCGATCTACAGTGACAATAATATCGACAATACCTACTATTGGTCAAGACGAGGGCCTTCCTGTCACTTAGGGTACACCGTACCGACCAGCCAGCAGGTCTCCTATTATTATAGTGAGATCAATGTCCCTACTGGCGAAGATAAAATTGGGTCATACTTTATGGCCAATGGATTCGGTCAAGGGTATTTTGGTATGCAGGTCAATTCGGCTACGGAGCGCCGTGTACTGTTTTCAGTATGGAGTCCCTACAGCACCGACAATCCAGCTGAAATACCGGTTGAAGACCGCATTACACTCAACCGTAAAGGAGCTAACACCACGACCGGCGAGTTTGGTGGCGAGGGTTCTGGTGGACAGAGTTATATGAAATATAGTTGGACAAGCGGCAAGAGCTACAAATTCTTGCTTAAAGGAGAACCTGATGGGAATGGTGCCACCGATTTTACTGCTTGGTTCAATGACCCTTCGGTCAACAACTGGGTACTGGTTGCGAGCTGGAAAAGACCCAAGATATCCACTTATCTGACCAACTTCCATAGCTTCCTTGAAAACTTTAATGCAGATAACGGTTACCTTGGACGCTCAGCAGATTATAAAAATCAATGGGTACGGACAGCTTCGGGCACATGGATGCCGGTAGTTCAGGCCAAATTTACAGTGGATGGAACCTATTCCAGCAACCAACGCATCGACGCCATGGGCGGCAGCAATGGAAATAGTTTCTTCCTTAAAAATGGTGGTTTTTTCAATACAGTGGTCAGCCCGGGTACTATGTTTACCGTAACCAATGGGAATGCTGCGCCTGCAATAGATCTTACGACACTGCCATAGCCTGAAAAACGACAAGAGATCATTATGTGATAAAAATCGAGAAGGGCAGTATAAACTATACCGCCCTTCTTAGATTATACATTGTATCGAAGGTCGCTCGTTGGATACCCTCACATACATACAGCTGAACGCAAAAAATAAGCATGGATAAATCCTCGCTGGTTTTGATTGTCCACTATCTCCTTTATGACCTTAGTGATGATTTGAACCCGCATTCTTTTGCAGAATTAATACTCCAATTAGATGCTTTGCTACTTTGTTTCAATTTGTAATTCCCCTGATACAAGCCCTTTACTTTCAGCTCTTACAATAACAATTTTTTCCTTATTTTTAATAGCGATGATGGCCAGTGCTTTTCCATGAAATGCCTGCCGTGAGGCCGACTGAAAACTCCTGAGATCAGTTGTATTGCCATTGTCGGTAGCCACGATCCTTGCGTCTTCTCCTTCAAGGAAAAACCTAATATCATGTGCTGAATCTGGCACGATGGTACCCTGCTCGTCCAGCACATAGGCATGTACGTAAGTTAGTTCATTGCCCACCATATTAGGTGTGGATTTTTCGGTTGACAATTCGATCCGATAAGGCTTTCCTGCCGTACGGACAATTTTGCTCAATACCTTTTGGCGACCCCGATAGGAAATCACTTCAAGTGCACCAGCTTCAAAATCAACCGCCTTAAAAACAAGGTCATAACGGCTGGTATCTCTGGACTGTTCACGGATTTTTTTTCCGTTTAGGTATAGTTCCACACGGTCTGCCTGATTATAATAAACCACCACATCAATCTTATCCCCCTGTTTCCAGTTCCAATGTGGCAACACATGCAGGACAGGCTTGTCGGTCCAGACGCTTTGGTACAGGTAATAGACATCTTTCGGGAACCCTGCTAAATCCACGATCCCGAAATACGAACTCCGTGCAGGCCAGGTATAAGGCGTTGGTTCGCCAAGGTAATCAAATCCTGTCCACACGTACATTCCAGCGATATGATCATACTGTTCCATTAAGCGTAGACTAGTCTGATGGCTCGATCCCCAGGGGGTATAGACGTTGTCGTATGCTGAGATGGCTTTATCCCCATTGCCACCGTTGAAAGGGATATCCCATCGCTCAGGCCACATTCGGATGGAATCGTAAGGTACGAGATCATATTGGCCCCGGCTTTCCAGTGCGGATGTGCTTTCAGTTACGATAAACTTCTTTCCTGGATGATCTGTCGTAAAACTGGCCCATTTCTGATGGTTATAATTGTAGCCCATAATATCCACGGCGGAACTCATTAATACAGGATTTTCTTTTGACATTTCATTGTTGGCAATGGTTGTTGGGCGGGTACCATCAAGGCTGTCGACAATTGCTGCTAAAGCCTTGGGAATCGCTGCACCATCCGCTTTGGAATGCCACTGTTCCTGTGCTTCATTGCCCAGGCACCAGATAAACAGCGAGGGATGGTTCCGGTCGCGTTTAACTTGGTCGGCAAAATCCCGGTGAAACCATTGATCCCAATACAAATGGTAATCAAAGGGATTCTTATGCCCTTTCCAGACATCAAAAGTTTCACTCATCACAATAAAGCCCAAACTGTCACAGAGATCCAAAAATGCCGGCGCCGCGGGATTATGGGAAGTGCGTATGCCGTTGACGCCCATTGTTTTCAATATCCGCAGCTGCCGTAACGCTGCAGATCGGTTAAAAGCCATTCCTAGGGCACCAAGATCACTATGCAGGCAGACACCGCGGATTTTGAGGCGCTTGCCGTTCAGGATAAATCCCTGCTGCTGGTCAAAGCTAAAATTGCGCAAGCCAAATTTGGTGTCCTGCTGATCCAGGACTTGGTCGTCCGCCAGAAGCTGCACTTGGGCAGTATACTGATGGGGTGTCTCTATTCCCCACAAAAGCGGGTTATCCAATATGATTTCCTGCTGGAAAGGATAGACACCTGGTCCGCGTTTGCCGAGTACATGTTGTTCAGTGGCGACTACTACACCTTTGGGCGATACAAGCTGTGTCCGCAGGGAAAGTGTTCTGGTCTGCTGAGGGATTTGTTCTATATCCAGTGACAGGCTGACAACAGCACGTTTTTCACTGAGCTGTCTAGCTTGAACAAATGTGCTGTTTGTGGCTATACTGACCGGATTACGGATCACCAACCGCACATCGCGATAGATCCCCGAGCCCGAATAGAACCGAGAGTTGGGCTGCTTATGGTTGTCCACTTTGACTGAAAGCAGATTTTCCTTGCCATCCCAACGTAAATAAGGCGAAAGTTCATATTCAAATCCGATATAGCCGTTTGGCCGTTTCCCAAGCGGATGCCCATTGATCCAGACTTCGCTGTTCTCATACACACCTTCGAAGTTGATAAATACCCGTTGGGCTTTATCCGACTTGCTCAGCTTAAACGATTTTTGGTACCATCCGACCCCACCGTCCAGATAAGCTGCCCCACTACCTGCGGGGCTGTGTGCTCGGAAAGGCATCTCGATGCTCCAGTCGTGCGGTAGATCAAGCAGACGCCAGTCATTACCGTCCCGTATATGACTATGTTGCCCGATGCTGTCAAGTTTAAACCACCAGCCGGTATTAAAAATAGTTTCCTGCCGGGATTGTCCGATCAGGGGTACTGTCATTAACAGCCAAATTGCCACTGTAGTCAGTAGTCGGCCATACCTGTTATATAAAAGTAGTTTCAGCAGAATATTATAGCAATTATATGGCTCCATAAGTTAAGAAGATAGCTGATAATCAAACCAATCAAAAAATACTTTCGCTTTGGTCGTCTGCCCGTTGGAGCTAGCATACAGACCGATCATTACCCCCGTAAAACCGCCCGCTACTTCGGTACTCAAATAACGGGTATCCAAGCTGGCCAACTTGCTGTAGCCACTGGATTTTGCATCTTTAAAAGCAAAGGCGTACGTCAACGGCGTTCCGCTGATACGCAATTCTACCTTGCTGCCCGCAACTTCCTTTTCAGCCGCGATATAATGCAGGGAACCTACCTTTGCACGCAGCTGCAGCATATAGGTTCCTCCCTTGCGGCTGAGAAAGAAGTCGTAATGGTGTGAATTGTTCTGATACAGTGTTATACCAGCTTCTTCCCGATCGGCGTTGGCGACAAGTTCAAGTTTTACGCCGGCCTGAAAGTCGTGTTCGGTCTGTCTACGACCGATAAAGGAGGGCGATTCCGTTTCGTTTAATGAAATCGGACTTGTATACAGGCAGAGGCTTCCGCGGCGTTCGGTCAAAGAGTACTTTGATGAGTCGGGATTGCGCAGATATTGCCATGGCAAGCCCAATTGCGCAGCAGTGAAATCATCGCGCTGTGCGGGGGCTGCCACCGACACAGCTGGAGGGGTTTTTACAGCCATATCTAATTGGACCTTTCCGTTGCCGTTGATTTGTGGCCAGCCATCTTTGGGCCAGCTTACCGGTGCCAAGAATGTCTCGCGTCCCAGTATATGGTAATAGCTATACTGTTGTGTCACACGGAATCCCAAGAATACAGTCCACCAGGAGCCATCAACGGCCTGGACCAGGTCTGCATGACCCACCCCTTGAATGGGATTTCCCTGTCCCAAACGGTTGGAATGGGATAGAATCGGGTTGAGTGGACAGGATTCGTAAGGTCCCCAGATAGAGCGACTCCGCCCAATACTAGAGCTGTGGGCATATTCTGTGCCGCCTTCGCCCAATAGTAGGTAATAGTAACCGTCTTTTTTGTAGATATGGGGTGCTTCGGGGAATCGCCCCCCTGTACCAGCCCAGACTACTTTTTCCGCTGAGGTCAATTTGCCGGTACTCAAGTCAATGGCGGTCACACGGATACCTTCGTCCCCCTGAGTCACAAAATAGCTTTTACCATCCTCATCCCAGAAGATGTCCGGATCTATGCTTTTGATATCCACCCAGATTGGATCGCTCCAGAGACCAGCCGGATTTTTTGTTGTACAATAAAAGTTACCCTTATCTGATACATTGGTACAGATCACATAGAATAGACCATCGTGATAGCGTATTGATGGTGCGAATAGCCCGCCGGACGAACTCACCCCTTTGAGATTCAGCTGCGACGCCCGGTTCAGGCAGTGCCCCACCTGCTTCCAGTTGACTAGGTCCTTACTATGATAGATCGGAAGCCCTGGGAAATACTCGAAGGAGGAGGTCACGAGGTAATAGTCATCGCCCACGCGACAGATACTCGGATCTGGGTTAAATCCACGGATAACCGGATTTTTAAATCCTGTCTGCGCATAGCTCGGTACCGTCAAGAATAGCAGCAGGCAGCAATAATTAGCCAAGGCCATGCATATCCTATGCAAAAAAGTTAATTTATTCCTATTCATGTGCTGCCTCCTATCTTGCTTGGGAATCCGATACCGCTTGGCCTAAAATTTCTTTATACTCCTTACTAATAAAATTGAAGGTCAGCATGGCCGCTCCGTCATTCGAAAGTACAGGATCCCTTAATACAGCCAGTTGCATCGTGTTCTGCGTCAGTGACATAATACGTACGTCACCCCAATCGACCACGATCCCATCCTGCGGCTTGCCATGCAACGGCGACGCCCCGGTCAAGCGCATGGTTTTCTTCTCCGTGTCGATATTAACCCCCCCCTTCTGCACTTTATCCAGCATGGCATGATTTACATTTACATTTACATTTGCGCCACCTTTGAGGTCGAAGGTCATGCTGCCATAATCGCCCGCCGGCATCAACCAGCTATTGCCTTTCCAATCTGGCTCCCAGCTCCAGCTGTCGTTGTTCAATGGTTCGCCGGTCTTGTTTATCGTTCCCCACCAGTCGCCAGTGCCATAAAAATACATGGGTCCTTTAAAATAACGGGAGACTCCCTTTGCGTCCAAATCCAGGTACCAGGTTTTTTCTTTTCCCGCGCCGCCGCTCAATAAAGTCCAGGTCTCGTCACTGATAAATTCGGCGTACATCTCGTCAATCTTGAACGTTACAGGCTCGCCATAGACCATGCCACCACGGGTTTCAATACCAAACCTGATGCTATATTCCCCCGGAAAAGGCATCTTCAACGTGACCTTTTTATTCTGGCTGCGACCCTGCGGGTGTTCCCATAAAGGCGTGTATTTGGGATCCATTAAACTTGTTAAATAAACAATATTCGGATTATTGGCGTCGTGCTCCACGGTATAGGATTTTCCTTCGGCCAGCTGTGCTGGACTGATGTCGACCTCCCCCAATGCATATTTTTCCGGAGAACAAGCCCCAACCGTGGTCATCAGCGCAAAGAGGCCAATGGCATAGCTTATTATCTTTTTCATTTGTATAGATTTATATCGTTAAACCAAGCGATCATTGATCGGTACTTTTTATTAATTCCATCCGGCGTTCTGTTTCAGTACACCATTTGAAAGGGTGATTTGCTTATTCGGGATCTGCATAAATCCCCGTGTGGTCAAAAATTTATTTTTTGTCACAATGACCTTATCGGGCGCCGATCCGCTAAGTACGTCTTCGGATGTTTCCAGTATAGCGGCAGCATTATTAAGCCCCAGGCGCAGCACATCCCAGTAGCGGATACCTTCAAAGGCAAATTCAAAATTCCGCTCTTTCAGGATATTACTTTTTGAGACGGGCAATGCTACGAAATTCGTTTTATAGGCCCGTTTGCGCACCTGGTCAAAATACTGCTGCGCATTAGATGAGCCCAGTTCAGCTGCCATTAGCAAAACGTCCGCATAACGGATTACAAAGTAATCCTGATCCTGTGACAACTGCATATCCTTATCGCCACCCGTATTTGTGGTGCCATCCGGCAATGCTGTTGGTGCATATTTTTTGATGGCGTATCCTGTGTATTCACGCTGGTCTTTCAGATCAAAATCAGGGATTTTCTCGCCGCTGATGTCTATGATTGAAGCTGTCTTTCTGGTGTCATTGTTATCAAAGGTATGGAAGAAACTTTTGCTCACGGTACATGCTCCCCATCCCTGGCCATAAGGCGACCAATTCTTACCTCTCAAGCCCAGGAAAACGACCCAGCGGTTGCCATCGATATGACCTTCGTAATCTGATGTATTGTTAAATTTCTGTGCAAATACCACTTCCGAATTTCCTTTGCCCGCATATTTGGAAATATCCAATGTATTGTCCGCGGCGTTAGGAATATAACTCGCTGCTGGCCATAGATTTTTAAAATCAGCGACCAGAGCAAATTGGCCGCTTTTGATTATCTCTTCCAATCCCGCTAGCGCTTCGGCTTTGGAGATGCCAATATCTTCAGCGGCATAATAGCCTGAATAAAATAGATAAACCCTTGCCAGTAGTGCTTTTGCAGCAAAAGGCGTTGCCCGGCCGTCGTTGGTTGCAGCGGCCGATTTTGGATAAGCATTCGCTGGGATGCTACTTGCGGCAAATTTAAGGTCCGAAACAATCAGCTTATAGATTTCCTTGGGATCCGACTGCGGGATATTATCGCTTGTCGGACTGGTAAGTAATGGTATATTTTCGAAGAGGCGAACGAGATCGAAGTACAGGAGCGCCCGCAGGAACCGTGTTTCACCTTCGATCCGTGCGCGTACCGTTGTATTGCCCGAGAAATCTGTGCCATCCAATTTTCCCAGCAGCGTATTACATCTAAAAATACCTGAATAGTAATCCGACCAGGTGCCATCGAAAATATTGTTGTCCGATTGGGACTGTCCAATATCAAAACGGTCTATTGCCTGAAAAGCGCGACCATCTGTTGTCCCGGTACCTCCAAAACAGTTGTCCGAGGCAACTTCGGAGGTGATATAAAAAGCTTGGCTACCGTTAGAGGTGGTCCGTTGGTAGCCGTCATAACAACCGATCAAAGCCATTTCGGCATCTGCTATTGTTTTATAAAAATTGCTCTCTAGAACACTTGTCATAGGTTCAACATCCAGGAAACTGGACGAACAGGAACCCAATAAAAGGGATCCCAACAACATGGGATATGAGATATAGTTTATTTTTTTCATGATTTCTCAATTTTAGAATTTAACATTTAAACCAAATAATACAGTCCGTGGTCTAGGGTAATAGCCCAGGTCAATGCCCGATACCCAACCGTCCGTACCATAACCGATTTCCGGATCCATGCCGTCGTATTTGGTAAAAGTGAAGAGATTCTGGCCCTGCAGATAGAAACGGATCTGATTGGCGTATTTCCACCCGATCAGTTTTGAAAGGTCATACCCCAGGGTTACATTGCTGATCCGCAGGAAATCGCCATCCTGAATGTATAAGTCCGAAAACTGCCAGTTGACATTTGTTTCAGTCACGCGCGGGATGGAATTGGAAGTACCTTCGCCCGTCCAACGGTCTAGGATCCGGGAGGTATAGTTCGCCTGTTTATTGGTATGATTTCGGTAAGACTGCACGATCTTATTGCCCAAAGAACCGTAAGCATTGACCGAGAAATCAAATCCTTTGTAATCTAGTCCAATGTTAAATCCATAGGTAAAATTAGGCATACCTACCCCTAGATTGGTCTTGTCCGCGGCATTGATGATCCCGTCACTATTCTGATCCACATATTTTACGTCACCGGGTTTGACGTCCGCTTGGAGAATGCCCTTTCCGGCATTTTTCCAGGCATCAATTTCGGTCTGGTTCTGGAAAAGACCATCGCTCTTATAGCCCCAGAAATAACCAATAGGCAGGCCATTTGCCGCGCGGTAAAATTCCTCTGAATTGTCGTATAACATCGCTGTTTGACCATGGATAATACCGTCTTCGGTTGGGATCTGACCAACTTTATTTTTGTTATATGCCCCATTGACACCAAAACGGTACTTGAATTCGTTCACCTTATCCGACCAATTGAGTCCGAGTTCGACTCCGGTATTTTTCACATCGCCACCATTGATAAAGGGTGGCAGCGTTCCTGTAGTCGCTAGCACCGGCGCCGTCACCAGCCAGTCTTTGGTCTTTTTGACATAAAAGTCGGCCGCTAAGTCCAGCCGGTTTTGTACAAGCTTGGCATCAAATCCGATATTTGTCTGTTCGGAGGTTTCCCAGGTTAAGTTGGGATTGGACAGGCGACTCGGATAGGCGCCAGAGATATTGTTGTTGCTGGTGCCGAACACATAATGGGCTCCGGGATTGGACGAGGTGATTCCCGTTGAGGTGCTGATTGGTGCGGCGTACTGGAAATCAGCAATGTCCTGATTGCCCACCTGGCCCCAGGATGCCCGGAGTTTAAAAAAGTTTATTCCCTCCAGGTTCTCCTGAAAGAAATCTTCCGAAGAGACCACCCAGCCCGCTGATACTGATGGGAAATACCCCCAGCGGTTGGCGCGTGAAAATTTGGATGAAGCATCGGCACGCAAGGTAGCATTCAGCAGGTACTTTTCTTTGTAGTTGTAGCCCAAGCGGCCGAAATACGAAACCCGACGTGTGACGTTTTCCGGTTTTCCCGATACGGTGCGGGTCTCCACCACATTTCCTTTCTCATCCAGATGCGCCTGTCCGGTCGTGTTGTCCAGATAGGCATGTGCAAAATCGTTGAACTGCGAAAGCAGGTTCCAGTTTGAGCCCGAAAGGTACGTTCCCTGATATCGTAGCGACTCCATTCCGATCATGGCCGAAAAGCGGTGATCCGTTTGGATATCAAAATCATAGGAAGCGGTATTTGTCCAGGTCAATGTATGCCCCTTGCTCATATTCTGGGAAGTGGTGGTATGGTCCTGATTGTAGGTGTAAATGGAAAAACGGTACAAGGGCGTAAAGCTCCGGTATTCCGATGCATAATAGTTAAAGCCCAATAAGGAGCGTATTTTCAGTCCCTTGATCGGTTCGATCTCTGCAAAGACATCCGCGAGTAACTTCTGCCCATCGTTGCTGTTATTCGAATTGGTCATCATCACACCATACGGATTGCTATCTCCATTGTACCACGGTGAGTTGGAGGTATCATTGAAGGGGCTGCCATACAGTCCGTTGTCCGAATAGACCGGTGACAGCGGCGAAGTGGTGAAAGCACCCCGTAAAGTATTATTGTATTGGTTGCCCACACCGATGCCCCGGTTTTTAATGTAATTGAAATTGAGGTGCTGCCCGATTTTGACAAAATTGTCAAACAGTTTATGTTCCGAATTTGTCCGGAAACCATAACGCTGATAATTGGATACGTCTTTACCACCGACGATCCCCTCCTGACTGATGTAGTTCATCGACAGCGCATAAGTGGATTTTTCGGTACCACCGGTCAGAGCTACATTATAATTGTCCATTTTCGCATTGTCCTTGAACATATAATCCAGCCAGCTGGTGTTGGCCAGTCCTTGCATGCCATCAAAATTGATTGTCGAAGCACCCGAATTGAGGGATTGCTCATTCATAATTGTTTTATACTGATGGGCATCCAGTAATTTCGCCTTACGTGAAACATTCTGGATACCGGTATAGCCGTCAAAGGACAGCTGGCTTTTACCGGCGGCCCCCATCTTGGTGGTTACCAACACGACCCCATTGGCAGCCTGCGAACCGTATATCGCTGCCGAGGCGGCGTCTTTGAGCACATCGATAGATTGGATATCTGCTGCGTTCAATACCGAAATATCGCCGCCCGGCACACCATCAATGACGTATAGCGGTCCTGAATTACCAATCGTTCCCAATCCACGGACGACCACTTTCATATCCGCTCCGGGCTGACCGGAAGTGGATGTAATTGAAACACCCGGTGCTTGCCCCTGAAGTGACTGTAAGGGGTTCAGCTGATTTCTTTTTTGCAATTCCTCGCCTTCGACTTTCAAGTTTGCACCAGTATTGAGCTTTTTCTTTTGCACACCGTAACCGATGACCACTACTTCTTCCAGATCCGAAGTGATGGGTTGCAGGCGGATGACGCTGTTCGCTCCAGTAACTGTAATCTCCTGCGTTTTATAGCCCACGTAAGATATCGTTAGCACGCTTCCTTTTGCGGCCTGCAATGAGAACTTACCCGACTCATCCGTGCTTGTTGAGATCTGCTGATTCTTTATTTTAATACTTGCTCCCCCGATCGGCAAGCCTGAATCAGCGGAAACAACCGATCCTGTAAAGGACTGTGCCCAGACCAGCGAGGTCATGCCGGTCATGACCACCACGGCCACGCCCCTGCTCAACAATTGTTTGCTTATCATATGATTTGATTTATAAATTGGTTTTTACATTATTTTAATTTCACCTGTAAGGCTTTTCCGTTATAAGCGACTGCTGTTGACTTTCTTGTGCTGCTGTCGATACCCACAGTATTTTTGTCATTGACAAAAATGATATTGAATTTTCTGTCGCGCAACATACCCTCAAAATCACCTGTGCGATCAGCCAATGATAAGGTGCTTGTGCTGTGATCATAGCGGATATCAATGCGACTGTATTTTCCCTTTTCGTAATTATAATTATTGCCTTCATCTTCGTAGAGTGAAAACTGACCATCGGCTCCGGCATAGACATATAGATCCAGGACAGTTTGCTTTTTCTCCGTTGTGTATTGCAGCTGCTGACCTATCGGAACGATGGCACCAGCTTTTGCATACACGGGAATACGATCATAGGGTGCATTGACCAGCAGGTCCAGGCCACCGCTTACTTTTTTGCCATCGTATAGATCGTACCAGTCGGCACCCTTTGGAAAATGTACTTTCCGGCTTGTTGCACCTTTCTCGGTAACCGGGTTGATTAATAATGCAGGTCCCCAGAGATACTGGTCATTAGGATCAAATCCTGCTTTATCCATCGGAAAATCCATGGCCAACCCTCGGATCATGGAATAATCCTCGAAAAAGGTCTTTGCCGCCAGACTGTAGTTATAGGACAGCAATTTATAGCGCAAATTGATTGAATAGAGCATACTCTTATAAGCCGGGTGTTCCTCGGGTGCAATGTGATAAGGCTCACGGTAAGGGAATTGGCCATGCGCGCGGAATAGTGGTAAGAATGTACCATACTGGTACCAGCGACTATTGAGCTCGCGCCATTCTTCCAGATCCGACGTATTAGGTTTATGGAACCTGTTTTCGACCAGGAATCCGCCAGCATCCATTGTCCAATACGGTGTACCCGACATGGAGAAATTTATTCCGCCAGCAATCTGGTCTTTCATATCATGCCATCGGGATGCGATGTCCCCGCTCCAGGCCGCCGCCGCATAGCGCTGCTGACCGGCAAAAAATGAACGCGTCAGGATAAAAACTCGTTTATTTGGATCTGTTGCCCGCTGGCCTTCGTAAATACCTTTTGCATTTTGCAGCGGGAAGGCATTATAGTAGCGCACTGAAGAGCCGATGCTGGGTTGGAAAACTGCTTTACGTTCATCTAGATCAATATTCGAATGAATATCCGGTTCACTGGCGTCCATCCACCAGGCATCGATGCCTATTTTAAACAAGTTGTTGTCCAATAGCTTCCAGAAGGCATCCCTTGCGCCCTGGTTAAAGGGATCATAAAATGTTGAGGTATAGCCCTTGCCGATCCAATCTTTGCGACCATCGTAAATATTCCGTGGGTAAATCCACTTGTTGGTTTTAAACTCGGCGTATACATTGGATTCTTCATTGATCTTTGGCCAGGCGGAGATCATGATCTTCAAATTTTGATCATGCAATTTCTTCACCATCGCCTTCGGATCAGGAAAGCGATTAGGATCAAATTGTTGGCTTCCCCAGTCATTTTCTGACCAATAAGACCAGTCCTGCACAATGTTGTCAATCGGAATCTTCCGCTTGCGAAATTCCGCGGCTGTCTGCTCGATTTCCGCTTGCGTTTTATAACGCTCGCGGCTCTGCCAAAAACCAAAACTCCAGATCGGCATAATCGGCGCTTTGCCAGACAAATGCCGATAACCACCGATCACATCGTCCATGGATGTGCCATGGACAAAATAATAGTCAATTGCATCCCCGGCTTCGGAATTGAAGGAAAAGAGGTTCTGCCGCACTGCAGGAATTGGGCTCTGCCAATTTAAGGTAAAGTATGACTCACTCCCATCCGGGATCCACTCCATCCGTATCTGGTGCGCCTGGTCTTTTTCCAGGATCTTTTCAAGCTCAAAAGTACCGGCATTCCAGGACTGCCGCCAGCGGTCAGCGACAAGATCGCCATCGATCCACACCTTCATATAGCCCGAGTATTTGAAGTGCAGCACGTGCTTGCCCGTATAGGGTGAAGCCAAGGTACCCTCATAAACGACCTTACTATCCGCAAGCTTCACATCTTTGGGAAACTTGTGCTGATCCGTTAAATAACCATAATCAATGATCGACTCCGGTCGTGAAAGGTATACCTTATCGTTATTTCGATTCATGTAGGTCGCCGTCAGCCAGCCCTCTTGCCCCTCCTTAGATGAAAGTTTCAATGCATTCAGCGGCAATAAAGGACGTACATCACCCGCTTTGGTGATGGAATAGTTATGCCAGAGCAAGCCATAGTTGTTGGTTGAAAGCAAAAATGGAATTCCGATTTCAGTATTATACTGCAGGAGGGTGACCTGTTTTCCACGGTTGTAGTTCATGACAGCGTTCTGATGCTGCCCAAGACCATATATACCCTCTTCAGGACTGACAATAAAGTCCTGGTTGAGGCGATAAAAAGCATCCCCATTGTGGCTAATGGCAGTAAAGGAACTGGAATTTCGCTTTGCCTCTTTCAGAATGGGACGGCCCTTTAAGTCATAAAACTCCACCTTACCAGTCTGCAATGAAACCATAGCCCGCAGATCGGCTGTCAGTATCGTGGCAGTAGAATCGTTTGATCCTATGGTCAGTGATTTCAGCTGCCGATGCAATGAGTCTACGATGACCAAGCTCTGCAGTTTCGGTAAGACAGCTCCGCTAGGAACTACCGTTACCCGTACGATCTTATCCGTGATGGCGTCCAGATAGATGTCCTGGTCTATTGATGTTTCGGAGTTTTTGAAACTGACCCTTATGCCAGTGGCCATTTTTTCAAGCTGAGCTTTGTGAGTTTGTGCGAATCCCTGATGCACGATTGCAAAGAGCATCAAACCGTTTAAAGCATACGTTATGTTGCGCATTAAAATAAGATTTATTGGTTACTGTATTCCCTTGGTTATTGATGTCCTTCCCAAACGAAAGAACAAATCAAAGATATGATGCAACCGGTTGTCTTAAGGCTATGATTTGTTAACTTTTAGGGGGTAATTTGTTAACATACAGCAGGCAGTGATTAGATGGGTTGATAGTTAATTAAATGACTTAAAGCTTTTTACGGTAAAAAGAAGGTAGGTTGCCAAAGGCGGATTTAAAATATTTGCTGAATTGCTTTGGATTGCCAAATCCCACTTCATAAGTAATTTCTGCCATGGATAATTTGGAATTCTGGACGAGATGCATGGCCCGTTTCAGCCTGATATGCCGGATATATTCCATGGGCGAATAGCCGGTAATGGCGAGTACTTTTTTATAGAGTCCAACTCGGGTGATGTGCAGGCGTTTTGCCAGTAGTTCCACTGAGAGCGTGGAGTCGCTGAGGTCCTGCTCGATTTCCCTGACCAGTGCCCGTATAAACTGCTCATCCGCGGATTCGATCTCCGGCTGTGACAGATTCACCTGAATCTGTTTTTTATATCGTTTTACCAGGTTTTGTTGTTGGCTGAGGATCTGCGCGATTTTGGAACGCAGTAAACCGATATGGAAAGGTTTGTTGATGTAATCACTTGCACCTGCCTGTAGTGCTTCGACGGCGAGCTGCTGGTTGACCACCGCTGTTACAATAAGGACCGGAATATACGTCAGCTTTGCCTGTTTTTTGATATGAAGGCAGAGATCCAGCCCACTTTCAACGGGTAAGTTCAAGTCGGTCACCACCAGATCGACCTTTTGCTTCAACAGGCATGCTTTCGCTTCGGCTACAGTAGCCGAGGTAAATATGATATAGTCCGTCTGCAGCGTGCGCTCTAAGTAAAGCAAGAAATCAACATCATCCTCGACCACCAGAATACAGGGTTTATCTGAGTGGCCGTTTTTCTGCGGCTCAATAATCATCTCACTATGTTGTATAGGTAAATTCACTGTGAATGTTGTCCATTCTGGATTACTTGTTAGCTCGATGTTACCACCAAGAAATTCGATATAATCTTTCACGATAGACAGGCCAATGCCTGTTCCCTGGTTTAATTTCCCATTGGGCACTTCTAGCTGAAAATAGCGTTCAAAAACACGGGACTGCAGTGATTCGGGAATTGGTGCACCTGAATTCTGAATTTCAATATGAAGTACTTGTCCTTTTTCACCAGCTGTCAGCTCTACTCTACAGACGACCTCACCAGCCGTTGGGCTAAATTTGATCGCGTTGGAGACCAGATTATGGAGAATGCTTTCCAGCTTATGCTTGTCAAACCATCCGGCTTGTCCCTCTGGTGCAATATGTACCTGAAAACGGATCTGATTAAGTTGCGCCAGTCCAACGAATGAACTGAGTTGTTGGCGTATAAATTCCATTAGATCACCGTACTCCTCATTCCGCTCCAGTTCACTTTTTTCTAGCTTTCGGAAGTCCAGCAGCTGATTCACCAATTTAAGCAGACGATCTGCATTTTTCTTTATGAGGGTAAGATCAGTCTTTTTGCTGGCGTCCTGTTCTTCGTCCAGCAATTGCTGAGCCGGTGTCAGAATCAAACTGATTGGTGTACGGAATTCATGGCTGATATTGGTAAAGAAACGCGTTTTCATGGCATCCAGTTCTTTAGCCTGCAAGGCCTGCTCTTTCGCCAAATAAAGTTGGTTACGTGTCTTAACCCGTAGCTTTGTCCAATAATAAAATGCCCAAAGCAGGGTTAATACTACTGTAGCATAAAGCACAAAAGCCCAGTTTGAGCGCCAAAAAGGCGGCTGGATATCAATCGTCAGCAGCAGCACCCGTTCGGACCAATTATTGGAACCGATGGCCTGCCTGATGTATAAACGATACTTTCGGGAGTCCAGATTGGTAAAACTGGCCCGCATTGTCCCCGGTTCAAAGTCAAACCATTCATCACTTAGTCCCAGCAGTTGATATTGATAGAAACCCATATGTTGCTGCAGGTAATCGAAAGTTGATAGTTCGACGGAAAGAGCGTTAAGGTTATAGGACAAATTCAGTTCTTTTAGGTTTTGAAGAGATTGATCGTAAATCACACGACCAGAGAATTCCTCGCCTACGGCAATTTGTTTGTTGAAAAGATATAGATTGGAGAGCACTGGTAATACCAGTGTATGCTCCGCCCTAATTTTTGCAGGATCAATAAAATTAAAACCCTTTGGTCCGCCAAAAACTAATCGACCATCCCGTAATGTTAAGGCCGCATTCTCATTGAAAACATTGCCCTGCAGGCCTAATTCTTGTGTAAAATTGCGGATAATAAATTTCTCTGGCGACCCCGTTTCCACAATCTTGGATAAACCTTTATTGCTGGAAGCCCAAATATTACCTTGGTAATCGGTCAATAAAGCCAGGATTGCATCATCGCCGAGTCCATCTTGCTCGGTCAGATAGCTTATTTTGTCGCCTGCGATTATGTGCAGTCCCTCTTGTGTAGCCACCCAGATGCGTCCTTTTTTATCCTCCTTCACATCATAGATCAGATCGTTCAGGAGCTTGATTGGCGAACTGCTGCTCGTGATATTTTTAACCTTCCCATCAGGGTTCAATACCACTAACCCAGTCGCGGTACCGATCCACAGTCTTTTTTTCGAATCCTCAAAGATTACGGAGATATAACTATTTTTAATAGTTTCACCTCCGGTATTGTAGGTCTTGGAAAAGTGTTCTGTTTTCTTATCAAATTGATATAGTCCGGTGCTGAGTGTACCTACCCAGAAACGATTAAAGCTATCTGTGTAGATTTCCCATACACTATCATCGTTTAGTTTTCCTGGACCAGCATCCCGATGGAAAACCTTAAAATTTTTACCATCAAAACGGCACATTCCTCCCCTATAAGTCCCGATCCATAATAAGCCCTCCGCATCCAAAAGTAGTGAAACAATCACATTGCTGCTTAAACTATTTGGATCGCCAGGATCATGGAGATACTGTGTAAAGGTCTTTTTTGTACTGTCGTAATACAACAGTCCGCCACCATTGGTGCCGATCCAGAGGTTGCCCTTTTTGTCTTCGACAAACTTATTGACATCATCATATGGAAGCGATTTGGGCAAGCCGGAATGGTTTTTTACTAAGGGAAACAACAACAGGTTGGGATGATAATAACTGATGCCACCCTTATAGGTACCAGCCCAGATAATCCCCGAGTGATCTTTGTACAGACAAGTGATACTGTTGTAAGGAAGACTGCGCAAGTCATAGCCATCATGATCGATAATCTCTATACGCTGATTTTTCTTATTGTACACATTAATGCCACCATGATCGGTCCCTAGCCAGATAAGACCAGCGTCATCCTGAGTGACATTCCCGACAAAGGGATTAGACAACTCCCTTTCCAGGTGTCTAGTCGACCAGCTTTTCACTTCAAGATTATAGACACCAATTGGAATATCCTTTGAGTAAATCCAAAGGTCTCCCTCGTTATCGGCGAATAAATTAAAATTTACACTTTTAATACCAATAGGCAGCTGGATTGTTTGCCTGCTTTTCAATGACTTTGTATCGACAAGGCCCAACAAGCCATTTTCATAGATTAACCAGATCGCCTGCCCCCGCCCTTCAATTACATCAGTAATTCTACTATCCTTGCTCAATTGGGGAACAGTTCGATAAGATTTCTTTTGGCTATCATAGAGTAGCAGCGTACGGTCACTGTACAAGAGCACAAAGTTGTGTTCATCTAATGCACGGATCGTATAGACATCTTTTACAGGCAAGCGCAGATTTGTCAATACGGAATCAAGCTCTTGGATGATCTTGCCAGACCGCTGATTGTAGATATTCATTTGGCTACTGGTCCTGATCCAGATATTGCCTTCAGGACCATCGAAGATTCCTGAAATAACATTGGCACTCAACCCGCTACCTTTACCGGCCGAATACCGAAAATTGGTAAACTGCTGGCCGTCAAAACGACTTAAGCCAGATTCGGTACCAAACCAAAGGTAATTATACTTATCTCGTAGCGCACAATTCACGTGGTTATGAATAAGCCCCTGATCGGATGTTAAGGTCTTGAATGCATAGGTATTATCCTGGCTAAATGCTTCTGGTTGGCCCAGTAGAATAAACAGGAATATGGATAGTGTAAAGTGTAAAAATGAGTTAAGCTGCTGCATTGGTTATGATATGCTCAATGATACAAAAATTGAGCAAATACAACAAATACCAAACCTCTTTTTATCAAAAATAATATACGGACATGTATGGTCTATATTTTCTAAACTAAAACTTCATGTGGACACCCAATCCCAACCGAAGGCTCGAAGAATGAACAGCATTCAGCTGACTTATCGTGCTGGTACCATCAGACTTAAACAGTTGGTCTGTACCTGTTCTGGTACTCAGGCCTGTATAACCGATCTGTACAAATGGGAAAATTGATTTGGTAACTTGACGCTCCAACCGGAAGTTCACTTCCCAGCCCATACCTTTTGCTTTATGGGAAAAGCTAATGGGATGGTTAAAATCCTCCTGCAGGTTCCAATTGGCATTTGCGGAATAACGGGGGAAATAAATGCCGCTGACATCGAGCAGCAGACTCCAGTGATCAGTATGATAATCAGTCTTTAATCCCAAAATGAGACCATGCCATCGGGGTTTATAAGTACTTTTCAGTTCCTTACTCTCCACAAGTGGTTGTGCGCCATCCAGCATATATAACGTTTGATAGCGACCAAAATAACCGGTATGTGCTGCAAATGCCAACTTTTCGGTTGTCCGGATCGTGTAAAAAATTTCAACCCGGATATTGCTTGAATGACCCCGATTGGCCTTGAAATCATAGTCTGCAGTTTTTACAGCTCTATTATCGCTTGCATAATCAGCATCATTGACGGTACCTTGGCTGATCCAAAAATGGCGAAAGGCAACTTCGGCCTGTAAAGCCGAGGATAACGCTATAGTTGAGGAAATTCCTATTTCAGGCCCCCTGAGTTTCCGCCATTTGAGTTCGGATAATATATTTGGATTTTGTCCATTTTCATCACCCGCAATATTCCAGTCCAATTTTTCCTGATTCCAACCTATAACAGGTATTATCGTGAATTTAGACTTTTTTTCCTGCGCAGGAGCAGCAAGAGCAAACAAGCTCGAACAGAAGAGAGCAAGATATTTTTTCATACACCAGAAAGATCATACACCCCGATATACCGGAGTGTATGAAAAGATCAGCTTAATAATTAATTTTTAGGATAGACCTGCCCAATAAAGGACTTGTCCGTTGCGGACAGTACCGTATTGTTGCCAACACTAAAACCATTGGTCGTTAATGCGCTGCTGACAGAATAATGCATGATTGAACTCGGATCATAGCTGCTATATTGCGTCTGAGTCGTGTCATATTTTGCAAACAGATTATTATCGACATCACTTTTACTCCAATAATTTGGATATCCGGCATAATAGGTATATACCTTGTCTTTATCCCATGGAATGGCCGCCAAAGGATGCTGATGTTCGTGGATCATACCCAGGGCATGGCCAAATTCGTGGATGACTGTCCGGCTAAATTCGGAATCTGGTGTGTTATCATCAAACCAGCCAAAATTCATAGTTTCCTGATTAGAAGCAATGCGCAATGCGTCGGTACCGATATACGAGTAAGATCCAGCACCATCGGTGAAGGTAACTCTTAACTGTGCTTTACCACTGGTAACAAAGCGAAAGGTAATATTGGCGTATTGGGACCATTCGTTGGCGTATTGCATTACTTTTTGGCGTACTTTGGTCGATCCACCATACAAGCGTACGGTGATGACACTGCCATTAGTCCATTTTTTTGCACTGATCACCGCGCCTCTAGGATCTGTACCCCCAGGCAAATAGACGTCTTTACAGACATGTGCATCTTTAAAGCCGGCTGGTATGTCGGCTTTTGAAACAACTTTCAGTTCTTCAGAATCTTGTGGGGCTTCTGTACTGTCTGCATTTTTGTTGCAAGCTACGAGCGTAGCCGAAGCGGAAATGATCAATCCAAATAGGATTTTTTTTCTTAATTCCATACGTTCTAATTTTTTAATCAATCATAATTTAAGTCAGCTTACAACGTGGCCACATGAAAAACTAACAACCATAAATGTAACACTCCTGTTACACTAAGCCAAAGCTAAAAAATTATATTTATTGAAAC
>NZ_JBWKUH010000046.1:0-22673 GCF_059420745.1 Sphingobacterium sp. GW821-FHT03E03 | reverse complement strand
AGATCATGAAGAAAAAAACAAAATTAGCTTTTGAAGAATTAGAAAAAGAGCTATCCCTTATGTCTCTTAGCCAGATGTTTAACGTATTAGGTGGCTTTTCATTTGGTTCAGAAAATGATTGTGTAATTTATGCAATTGCATTCGCAACAGGACGATCTTATCAGGATGTCTATGATAGCTTTGGGGCATTCTACTCGGATAGTCGTGGCTTATCAGGTATACCAGGAGCCGACGATATTGGCAAATTGATGGCTTCAAATTCAGGAATAGATTTTAATTTGGCAACAGAATTTGCAAATAGTATGGGGTTGCATTCCAATAGTGGTCTATCTGGTGATGCTGATTTATCTACTTCAGGTAATATGTCAGTAGTATTTCTTAATAATGGAAACGGAAATGGTCATGCCATTGTAGTAACGGCACATGATGGTAAATCGGGATTTTACTATCATGACCCACAAAATGGGACAAATGGTATGCTTGCTAATAATGATCCTAGAATAGCTGGTTTTTTTAATTAAAATCTAAAGACAGGTATTTTTAAGCAAAAATACTTGTCTTTAGAACCTTGACTTTTATGACTAAATTATTATCACAATTAATTCTCCTATTTCTTTTTTCAAATTTAGCAGCGCAAGATACATTTAAGAGTAGGTTTGATTTGGGGCTGTTAAAAGTTGATGACTGTGATCGGAATTGGGTGAAAGCGCAGAGTAGTTCGAGTTTTAAGCAAAAAGAAGAAAAAGAAAAGAGATTTCTAAGTGTTTTATATAAAAAGGGAATCGACAAAACAATGTCTTTTACCTTGTCCCGAATAATAGTTTTTCCGGCAAATATTGAGCGTAAAGATCTTCATATTAGTTTTGAAACGCGTGGTTATACCAACTTTCCTTTATGGGTTGATGTTACCGGCTATGATGCAGAGGAATTAGCGTTAGAAAGCGATACGATCCAGGTCAAGATCAATACAAAATGGAAAAAGAATGTGGTTTCTGTTGGGAAAGGAAAGATTGCAGCGATAAAGCTAACGATTACCTATAGAGGTGATCAAGATAATGATCAAGTGGTGGACTTTCGGAATATTTCAATAAAATGTGGAGGAAGGGATATGACATCGTCTATCATTAAATATCCGATTGATTCGACATACACCGTGTTTGATAAGTCCCATATTAAGCCTCTAAAAAAGTCAGAAAATGAATTTGAAAACCCAATACCAAATATAAAAGATATTAAAGTTATTGGCTTGGGCGAAATTACACATGGTAGCAATGATTTAAAGGAGGCGCGTAATCTGTTTGTTAAAAATTTAATTAGTCACCACAACTGTAAGTTGGTGTTATTGGAACTTCCTTATGAATTAGTTTTTCTAATGAACTTATATATTACGGGTAAATTAAACGAATCAGGAAAAGCAAAATTAAGAAGGAATCTTGATTTAACATTTTCCGGTATGGATGGATTGGAGGGGTTATTGGAATGGATTAAGAATTACAACAGTTCAAACTCAAAACAGGTTAAAATTTTTGGTATTGATAATCCTATAGGCCAAGGGAATGTCGATTACCCTTTGATGGATTATCATCTAAATCTGTTTGGGCAGGAGTTTATGCGACCTTATTTACCGATGTTTATGGCAGCTGAGACTAGGCAGGCTTTGAATAAAATTAAAGCAGATCAGGCCATTTGTACAGGATTGAATAAACAGGATATAGCTTTTTATAAGTACTTTGTTGCAGACTACAACAACCCAGAAACACAATTTTCGAATGTGGAAGAGTGGTACTTTGATCGAGACCTGAAGATGTTTAAGAGGTTATGTTTCTTGGATTCGCTATACCGGGAAGAAGGGGAAAAGATTGTCCTTTTAGCACATTCTTGGCATGTAAAAAAGACACCATTTACTACTGGAACAAAAACCGAAAAAATGCTTGGGAATTATTTAGCTCGTTTTTATAAGGATGCTTATTTCTCTATAAATTTCACATTTGGTACAGGTACATTCCTTCAGGATAACTGTAAATCATTCCATTATACTACCGATACAATTCAGATACCTCGTGTCCAGACATTGGAAAGTTATGCCTTTCAATCGGGTATTGACTTCTTCTATTTTCCAACTGATAGATTGAATGCCCCTCCAAATCAAATGTTAGGCATAAGTAGGTATAAATTAAAAAGTGATTACAACGATTTTGGTAATGTAAAAAAGAGATATGATGCAATTGTATTTTTAAGAAATGTAACTGCAATAAATAGGCATGGCTATGATTCTTTTTCCGGACCGCATTTCTATTCTAAAGATCGAAAAAAGGAGTATACCGACCTTATAAAGAAAATGGAGAATAATTCTACAGAAGTTGCAAAATGAAAATTCAGCTATTTTTTATTGATTATTATAATAAGAATTCAAGCGGTCTTAGTACTTATGTTAAGCAATTGACAGATTGTTTCTTAAATCAAAGCCAGATCAATTTAAGTTACATTAATATTAATACCAAATTGAGGCCGGAGGTAGAGAAAGAAGTTATTGACGATATTGTTCACTATCAATATCCTAAAGAACTGCAAATTTCAGATATTGATTTAAATAACTCTCTTATACACTTGCTAAAAAGTAACATCGTTGCGGATTTACCTGTAATTTTTCATTTTAATTGGATAAATCATGCTTCATTTGCACAGGTACTAAAGAAGAATTTTAAGTGTATTACCTTATTGACCAAACATTGTATTCCATGGAGAGATCATATTGTGGGCAATTACAATTTATTCAATAGATTAAACGCGAATTTTCTTTCGGATTATAAAGAGCACTTTATTGACCAAGCTCTTCATCGAGAGTATATCTCTTACACATCCGTGGATCATATTATTTGTGTCACCGATTTTGCTAAAAGCGCGTTGATAAAGATGTTTGGTCTACACGATGAGAAGCTAACAGTTGTCTATAACGGGTTGAAAGTGATGGATTCCCCAATTAAGGAGAAGAATGATTTAAAAGTAGATTATGGATTTCCTGTTTCAGATAAGATAATTTTATTTGCAGGTAATGTCAATATTAGAAAAGGTGTTGTTGATCTTGTCGAGTCATTTAAGTTACTGTTGGATAAAACACCTAATGTTCGTTTGGTGATTGCAGGTAAAGGGAATTATGAGTCTGTTATTAACGCTGCTGGTAATATTTGGTCAAAAATAACTATAACAGGCAATCTCGATAAGAAAACACTTTTTGATTTTTATCATATGGCGGATGTTGGAGTTGTACCTTCATATATTGAGCAATGCAGTTACACAGCCATTGAAATGATGCATTCAGGTTTACCAATCATTGTTACGAATGTGGACGGACTGGCTGAAATAGTACCTAGAAATGGAGGACTTAAAGTTCCACTTTTGTTTAATGAAAATCTGGCCAAAGTAGATGTAATGGAATTAAAGGATGCAATTTATATGTTACTGAACAATGCTGATTATTCATACGAGTTCGCCAAAGTTGCAAAAGTCCATGCCTTAGAAAAACTCAAATCAGAAGTTATGGCTGACGAAACATTGAAAGTTTATAGGCATTTGGCTGATCGAACATTAAAATCCAAGCATCAAACAAGCGACAATAGCGAGACGTTGGGCAAAGTAGTTATTATGGTTTGTTTTGATATTAATTTAGAGGATTACAGATTAATCGTTAGTAATATTTTTGAGCAAAACTATGTCGATTTTGAAATAATATTTTTTATCGCGGAGACGAACCTCAATTTCTTTATGCCGGAAATTGAAAAGGAAAATGCAAAAATAAGATTTATAACAGTTCCAAAACGTCAATCAATTGTTCGTTTATTAAACGAGGTTATTAAAGATTGTAGAGGAGAATTTATTTCAATCATTACCAAAAAGGCTATGGTGCAGGCGGATAGATTTGAAAGACAATTAGATATTCTTTTATCCGAAACTAAACTTGATTTTGTAGGGTCTAACTGTTTTATGTTGGATGACGCCGGTAACCGAAATGGAATAAAACAATTTCCACTATTGTCAGAGGACTGTAGCGTGTTAAATTTATTCCAAAATACTTTTGAGTTGACAAATGTTCTCTTCCGGGCAACAGCTTTAAAAACAGTAAAATTTAAATCATTTGGTAGTCGAATTGATGAATTGAAATTTTGGTTTGAGCTTTTAAAAAAATTTAAAGGTGTTAATCTTAATGAATATTTGACGTCTCTATATATTGGTAAATTGTTAACAGTAAAGTCATCGAATATTATTAAAAATCATATTGCAGAAATCATACAGGATCAACTTGATTATTATGAGATTGAATATGAGATTAAGGAATTGGCATTACATTTAGCTATATACCTGGGGTATAAAAAGCTATATTTTAACAATTATACAAAGAATGAGCTTTTAACCGATTGGCTGCATAGATTATTTTCAAAATTAGAAATAGATAATAATATTGATACACCAAGACTTAGCACTTATGTCAAGCGATTTTTATGTGATGTAGCTTAATTTACAATGAATCAATTTTCGACCAGAAGCAAAATTAACAGCCCATTTAAGTAATCTTATACTATTACATAAAACTAGATTCTATAATCATATCATGACAAATGCTATTATTCTAGCAGCAGGGAAGGGGGTAAGATTATTGCCTTTGACCAAAAACATGCCTAAGCCACTACTGTCTGTATGGGATGAAAGAATTATTGAAAGGCAGATTCGGTTTTTGAAAGAAGCTAAGATTGAGAATATCACTATCGTCGTGGGATATCTGTATGAAAATTTCCTATATCTAAAGGATAAATATAACAACATTGATATTGTTATAAATGATCTCTATGATAGTACCAACAATTTTTACTCCTTATTCTTGGTCAGAGATAGATTGAAAAACACATGGATTATCGAAGCCGATATTTTTATGGTTACGAATCTGTTTATGACCCATGATAAATCGGTGTATTACAGTTCAAAAAAAGTCATTGTCCAATACGAATGGTATTTTAAATATAATGAGAGTCTACAAATTCAATCTATTCATGTGGCAGATAGGCGAGTATTTCCAAATTTATTTACTGAATCCTACTATATCAATATGGGAGTTTCTTTCTGGTGTAAGCAATCATGTGCTACAATTAATAATTTGTTTGAAACTTTGTATAATGATATTAGCCGTTTTAATGCATATAAGAATTCCTATTGGGACAAATTAATTTTCGATTATTTGGATCGATTAGATGTCTTTATCCATATCGTAAACGAAAATGAATGGTATGAGATTGACTCTGTTGATGATCTGAGTAAAATGGCAGAATACTTTAATAATGAAAATGTTTTATGAAAGTAATTAATTAAAAATAAATCACTTATCCGTTAGACAATATAGAAAGATGAAAAAATATAAAATCGAGCTTGCTATCGAATCGAAAGATGAACATTTACGTTCTAGGTATAGGCTCAATTTAGAGAGATTTAATGCGAAGTATGGCTTTCAGTTAAGTAAGCTGGAAGTAGATGAGGTTTACCTACATATTCAAGCTTTGGAAGATTTTATGTCCGGTAAGGAAAAATATGCATTGATTTATACAACATTACAAAGTCCGGATGTAATTTACGATTTTGACATATCAGAGGATGACTGGAACTTTATTTTTCTTCAACAGGAGACACCTGCTAGATATTTGCCTCAGCAAGGTTATAGCTTAGGATACAAATGGTCAGACATGAATTATTTAGTGTCTAAAGAGGGATGCGCAATTATTCTCGATCGGGTTAAGGAGATAGATAAGCCGTATTGTGATATTATTCTTGAGCTCATTGGTAATCGTAAGTTAACTTCTTTTGTCTTTAAAGATGATGGTTTCAACTTGAAAAATAAGATAATAAGATATGACGAACGTAGGAACAGCGAGATCTTATCTACGATCTTTAATAAGAACCGATGGAGTTCTCATGATCGCGAAAAGGTAAGAGAGTTACTAAAAATAGCCTTTTCTGAAGCGGTGTATTTAGGAATTGATTTGTTTATAAATGAAGGAACATTGTTGGGCTGTATTAGACATGGAGAAATAATGCCATGGGATGATGATTTAGATATTGCTATAAACAATGATGACATAGGGAAATTTTTAAGTCAGCTTCGAGAAAATGAGAATATAGAAATGGGAACCGCCTACTTGTATGGGAAGCACCTATTTTACAAAATTTGGTTCCGTGATTGCAAAGAGATACCCGGTCACAGACACAAGTTCCCTTTTATAGATATCTGGCCGTTCAATATTGTTGATTCGGAAGTGCGTTATGATTTCGGTTATCAATATCCAATAGCGGACATTTTTCCATTGACCGAGCTCTATTTTGAAGAAACCTGTGTGAAAATTCCTAAAAACGCTGTTGCATATTTAAATAATAGGTATCCTGATTGGAAAGAAAAGATTGTTTTTTATCCATATTCTCATAGAGAAGAGCGAACCCGAGAGAAGTTATTAGAGGCCTATATAACCGTAGATAAAAGTGGATTACTAAGCCAATGAAGAATAGCAGTGTGATATACATGTTACAATGAGCAGTGTTTCGAAATTTTCTTAATCATGAATAAATTAAAATTATATGCTATCGTTTTAGCAGGTGGAGTTGGGAATAGATTTCAGGGAAAAATGCCCAAACAGTTTTCTTTAGTAGCAGGCAAACCCCTGCTTATGCATACCTTAAGTGTCTTTGATCGTTGCCCGCTTGAATTGAAAATTATTTTGGTATTGGGGGAAAGTTATGTTTCAGTTTGGGAGAAGATGGTTGAGCATCATAATTTTACTGTTCCGCATACCATTGTTATCGGAGGCGAGGAACGGTTTCATTCCGCTAAAAATGCCCTAGATATTATTCCGGATGACGATCACGTATTGGTTGCTATTCATGATGGTGTTCGACCTTTCGTCTCGCAAGAGGTTATTTTACAGGCCTATGCCAAAGCCGAAGAATATGGTGCGGTAGTCCCTGTGATTCCAACAATTGACCCAATGCGTCTGTACAAAGAGGAGCGCTCAGAATCTTTGGACCGTTTTTATGATCGGTCTAATATTCATATTGTCCAAACCCCTCAAGTGTTTAAATATAAAATACTAAAACAGGCTTTTGATCAGGGCTATCACGTAACTTTTAGGGACGACTCAATACCAGTAGAACATATGGGGCATTCAGTTCACCTTGTTGAAGGCAATAGAGAAAATATCAAGATAACCTTCCCTTTAGATTTGGCTTTTGCTGAAGTTATTTATCCAATGATGTTTGATAAACAATAGTTGAACCCTTATGGAAATGTATGTTATTAAAAATGACGATACAGGTAGACCTGTTCCATTTGTAGTTGGTTCTTTTGGTTGTGAAGTTATTCCGGCCTGTACTGTTAAAAGGATCGACTATAATATGTTTTATGAGAAATTTGGTGTAAAGATTACGGACTATGATATTGAATATTACAACACTCACTATAGCATTTGGCATCATTTCATAGCATCTTCTTCACATGATAAATGTATGATAGCCGAAGAGGTAGTCAAGTTAACGGTCACAATAGAAGATATTTTAGCAGAGTTTTCAGATGACGAAGATTGGGATGTGTTTTTTCCTTATGACAAAATTTCAAAAGAGGGAAGAGAGAAGACTGTCGAACTCTGCACGAGTAGGTTTAACTATTTTTGGGGAGGTTACTTTTATTTCATCACAAAAAATGGCGCTCGTAAAATGATAACACGTGAGATCATTTCTCAACCAGTCGATGAAGAGTTACTTACTGCGTCAATTTCAGGCGAAATCAATATTTATTATTCTCAAATGGACTGGTTTGAATATAATGAAATCAATTCGCCAGATTATATTATGCGCAATCTAGCGATAAAGGAAGCGATATTTAACCACCACGCATGGACGGAAGAGACTAAGGAGCAAGCAATTTATATAATGCAGCATCTTTCCTCTGTGGCAGAAGAAATGAATTTAGACCTATTTTTGGATGCAGGCACACTATTAGGTGCTGTTCGGCACGGTAACATCATGCCATGGGATGATGATATCGATCTAGCCATTGACTCCCGTGATATAGATTGTTTTATTCAAGAAATAAAGCGTCGAGGAGTGATAGAGCATTGTACTTGGATGTGGGGGCATACAGGTCAGCAGTACCATAAGTTTTGGCTGAAATCTGGTCAAAAAACGGAAGGGTTTCCATACCTATTCCCATTTATTGATATATGGGTTTTCTTTGAAAAAGAAGATGGTTATATATATACTTGTGATGGACGTAGACATTTAAAACAAATATTTTTTCCCGCAATTGAAACAAAGTTTGAAGGTTGCAAATTGAAACTACCACATGATTATAAAGGTCTTTTAGATGCGAAATATAAAGATTGGAAATCTTATATAAAAGTGTTTACATGGTCACACAGATTAAAATTCCGGGCTTTCAAGTCCCTTAGTCTACCTATTACAGTAGATGAAAAAGGACGATATGTTACTTCGGAGAATAGCAATATAGATTTGTGTTTTTAGATCAGTTATGAATTATATCACGGAATGCTCAACGATACCAGAGCCTATTTTCAGACGTTTGCAGCAGATAAAACATATTGTATTAGATCTGGATGGAACGATCTATACTGGAGGAACAATTTTTTCATATACGATTGATTTCCTGGATACACTAAGAAGATTGGGAATCAGTTATTCTTTTTTGACAAATAATTCTTCCAAGAGCTCATCAGATCATCTAACAAAACTTAAGGCGATGGGGGTGAATGTTTCTTTAGAAGACTTATTTACCTCCGCAGATGCTACTATATACTTTATTATTACTCATTATCCTGAATGGAGACGTTTATTTATTCTAGGTACCCCTAGTCTAATAGTACAGTTTGAAAGCAGGGGGTTTATCGTTTTAGATGAGAATTCTAGAGAAGATCCAGATGCCCTGATAGTATCTTTTGATACTAGCTTAACCTATGCTAGACTATGCCGTGCCGCATGGTGGGCAAAGCAAGGGAAACCGTATATTACTACCAATCCGGACCTTGTATGTCCTTCAGATGAAGAGGCTGTACTGGTAGATTGTGGAGCGATAGCTCTATGTCTAGAAGCTGCAACAAGTCGCAAACCAGATAAAGTATTGGGCAAACCTCAGGCTGAAATATTAACAGGGTTAATAGCTTCTAAAAATATGGAGGTAAATCAAGTAGCTATGGTAGGTGATCGTATTTATACCGATATGCTGACGGCACACAACGCAGGAAGTCTTGGTGTTCTTGTTCTATCAGGGGAAGCCGATTTAGATGATGTTAATGAATCACCTATCAATTTGGATCTCATTGTACCTAGTGTTAAAGAATTGGGACTGTTAATGCTAAAGGTGCATAGATCTAAAATGGAGATAATTTGATTACTTCTATCTACCGATCTGAGAAGTGCATATATTCAAATGGAAAAAGAAAAGCGATATTTTGATGTGTTTTATTGTTAATCTACAGTGTGACACCATAATATCAATTTTTACGTCCGACTCGACAAGGTGAAAAAAAGGAAAACCGCTGATGCCCATGATCTGGATATCATTTATCCTAATCGAACTGTCGTTTAGCCAATGGATACCTTCAGGTATCAATTTTTTGCTTCGCAGCGGTTCCAGTTCGAATGGTAGATCATGATTCCCATGAACAAATACTTTGTGCAGTATGGAAAGCCCCGCATACCACACAAAGAAATCCGAAAGCTGATCCATATCACCTGCGTCGCAGATATCGCCGCAATGGATGACGATATCAATCCCCTCTGGAATATCCAGCTGGCGATGCATACCATGCGTGTCAGACAGCAATAAAACGGTTTTCTCTTTTACCTTAATAATATGCATAAAGGCTATTTATCTAGGACTGATGGTTGCAACGCTTTACGGTATTCCTCTTTCATGCTATCTGCTAGGCTTTGAGGGGCAATGACTTTGACTTCGGCACCTACGGAAAGCAGTTCCATGACAAAATCGTGCGTGACATAGATGTTGAGTTTTACACGGAGCTCCTCGTCGTTGTAGACCAATATTTCCTGCGTATGGTGCAAAGGCAACGACTTGATGTAATTGCCCTGAAATTCGGAATAGGAAAGAATCACTTCCTCAATGCGTTGGTCTTCGCGCGGAAGTATAATGCCGAAGCTATGTTCAAAAAGCGTTTCGGGATCTATATCCACTGATTTGAATTTTCCAGTCTTTACAACTTCCAGAGCTAAGATCCTGTCCAATGGAAATATCCGGAGACTATCCTTGTCCAAATCCTGCCCAATGACGTACCAGCGGTTGCGTACTTCTTTAATAAGAATGGGAAATAACCGACGGTGCTCTACCTCGGTTTCATAATATTTGCAGTAATCGAAATAGAGTGCACGGTCATTGTGAATGGCATACACAATATCACCCAGATACTCTGTACCCCGAGGCCTACGCTGTTCAAAGACAATTTTTTTAGAACCATTATTTCCCAGGCGCATCAGGTTGAATACGTCAAAGGCATCCAGTGCACGTTCCGCTTCTTCGGTGTCCTGCTGGATGAAGTATTGTTTTTTCGAACGGTTGTTTTCGATCGATATCCCATATAGCGAGCTGATATCCGCAATATCGCGTTGAAACTGACGCTGGCTGACGTTTAGGTTGTACTCGAGCAAAGCTGATTGCTCTTGCAGGATACGATCAATCTCTAACCAAGAAAGCGGCTTGTGGCGCAATTTGCTGATGACTAATTTATGGCGTAATATGGTTTCTCTAACAGACATGATTAAGCTTTTGACAAATATAAGTTGAGATAACGACAAAATATGGCGCTTTGTATTGAGGCGAAAAAAATAATCCTGTTTTTAATATAGCGACGTCCTTTGGCCGCACCTCAGGCTAAGTTTGGACCAAACAATTATTTTATGGAAAAAGAAACCAACCAACAGGACATCGTAAAACGGGAGCAACAGATTTTGGCCAATAGCGGAACAGGCATCGGAACCGCATTATGGAATGCAACAAAGTCATTTATCAAAGTCTCGTCCATGGCAATTGTAGCCTTTAGTTTGAGCTTTCATGTGATGCCCGACCATGGTTATCGGATATTCCCAAAAGAACGATTATCCTTTGCGTATACTGTGATAACATCATCAGATGTAAATTATCTGATAGATCGGTACAATGAAGCAGCTGGTATGGATCGCATATTGATTCGGCAAGAATATATCTGCCAACGGCTATCTGAAGTGGGTATTATCGTTTCAAAGGAAGAAGATAGAGAGTAAATATCGCGTAAATTTATTCTGCCTGAACCTCGATAGTATGAAACGGAGAATTTAAATAAAATTTATCCCTACCGCTATTAGTGACATTCTTTGGCGTTATTGGCATATATATTTGGGGAAGTTAATCTAGCGTGTCGCTTTTATTGTAAAACAAATGATATTATTTTTTATCTACATAAATATTTATTAATTTACGCAAGTCATATTACTCTAATGAGCCTATTATTAATTACTGTAAAATCACGCCTGACGACGAATCTAGCCGTCATGGAAAAAGGAACGAGAGTGGGAGTAACAATCAACGCAATTTTATTGATACTTGAGTTGGTTATTATAGTTACCACAGCTTGGATAGAGATAGAGTTTACCTAATAGATATTCGTTTTGTATTCAGAAAAAGCCATGTTTTGGCGTATTATGAGTTTATTTTTCTTATCAAAATAAGGGGACGCCGAAAACCTTGAGAGTAGGCATAAATATATATATAACACTGAAAATTATGGCAAATTACTATTGTGAATATTGTGGAACTAAGTATTCTAGTGTGTCAAGTCTAACTAGTGGCACATGTAATCGACATCCAAATGGACCAGAAAAAGGAAAGCATAAATTATATGAGGGAAGCGAAAAATCACAGTATACCTGTAAATATTGTGGAACAAGATACTCATCTATTTCAAGCCTTACAAGTGGTACGTGTAATAGACATCCAAATGGGGTTGGTAAGGGAAAACATGCACCTGCTTTGTAAATGGAGTGTTTTACAGCAATGGATATCTTCTACTTCAAAGAAGCTTTGAAATTGATTAAATTAAACTTAGGGAGCGCTGATAAAGATCAGTTTCCCAAATTTGTTAAAGAAAAGTTTATTACTCAACAATCCCATTTCAAAGGAAAAAGCATTCATCATTTAAAATTAAGATATACTTTGCTGATGGGGCCTATCCAAAATAAAATACGAAGCACAGTTGTTCCGATGGATTTGTTGGGGCAATAGAAGATTAAATATTTACAAATGACATATAAATTAAATACAGATTTATATACAATCTTAGAGATTTTAAATGCCGGTATTGAAAATTTTGAAATCAAAAGCTACCAAAGAGGTTACCGGTGGGATATTGACAATATTAAAACGTTAATTGGAGATATTTTAGAATGCGGTGCCAATAGTGTCTATTGTTTGCAGCCTATTGTTGTAACGAATATATCCGCTTCTACTTATGAAGTAATCGATGGTCAACAACGTCTTACAACCTTTAAAATATTAATGCACTGTCTGCGGAGCTACACGATTGAACTGGATATCAAAGATTTTAATATTTCCTATGAAACACGGTCTTGTGAGATATTTTTGAAAAAACTCTATAGCAATGCATTTAGACATGAATTGGAAGAGTTAACACTCGACCATGTCCTCCTTCTATGGAACGAGCTGATATTAGAAAAGGAAGAACGGAACCGAGATAATTTTCACATTTTCCAAAGTTATTGTACTTGTCATTTCGAGCTGAAAAAGCTAAATACGGCTACACTATCCAATATTGCTGACAAAATAAAAACACAGATAAAATTTATATGGTATGAAGTAGATTTGTCGCTATTAAATGTTACTGCCGAAAAGCTTTTTGCAAATATTAACAAAAACAAAATAAAGCTAACAGGAGCTGATTTAATAAAGGCCCTTTTTATACTGGACATAGAAACTAATCCCGATTATAATGTTGAGGTAAAACATTTTAGAAAGCAAAATCTGGCAAATGAATGGGATGAGATTGAGCAATCATTAAGAAACCCTGATTTTTGGTTCTTTATTACCAATAGCCACAACCAACATTATGATGTACGGATTGGTAAACTTTTTGATATCGTGACTGAAAACAGGTTGGAGTCAGATCTAGGAGCTTATTTTATAATGAACGAAAATAAAAGTCTGAGATCTTGGTCCTTGATATATGATAAGTATAGAATTGTTCAGGAGTGGTTTGAAGATACCTATTATTATCATCGAATAGGCTTTCTTGTGAATATGGGTATTCACTCGTTCGAATGGATATTGAACGAGTATAATAACGGTAAAATCACTTCCAAATTAAAATTCAAAGAATGGCTGGATGGTGAGATTTCTGATTATTTTCGATCATTCGAAATCAAGGAGCTTCTTTATTCAAAACAGAACGATAGGGGACGCTATGGTAGGTGTATGGGGGTTTTGTTACTTTATAATATTTTACTTACCGAAAAATTCTATCCTGGTCAAAAGTTTTCCTTCGGAGAGTTTGTTGAGCAAGAGTGGTCGCTTGAACATATTCAGCCTCAGAATCCAAAAGAAAAGACTGCTGAAAATTGGCTCGAATGGCTAAGAGAAATCAAACTGCTCATTAATGATGAAAAAACAGATAATGAGCAGCGAATAATAAAAGTAGATTCTGATCAATATGACTTTAGTGAGATCAATTATGATGAATTATGTGATAGTTTGAAGCCGGTCAGGCAGATGGATAAGATACCAGCACCGGTTTTAAAACAGTTAAGCGCTTTAGAGGATACGTTTGAAGAGGAATTTCCTGTCCATGGGATTCAGAACCTCGCTTTATTAGATAAGGTAACCAATTCAAAATTGAGCAATGGTTCTTTCAAAGAGAAGCGCGCTTTAGTACTTCAAATGAATGATGCCAAAAAGAAAGATAGCGAAAAAATCTATTTGCCATTAGGTACTTTAAATGTTTTCAGCAAAACAATGATAACAGATCCTGAGAGCATACAGCTTGGATACTGGAGTGTTACAGATAGCGAGTTTTATGAAAAAGATATTAAGAACACTTTAGCACCTTACTTGTCCTATGAATAATGATAATCAGTTTTCTTTTGTAGATATCATATCGAAGTTCAAAATTCAAATCCCTATATTACAACGAGATTACGTACAGGGACGCAAAAATGATACTGTAAATGAAATCAGGGAGAATTTTGTAGAAGATTTAATTTGTCATATTTCAATATACACACAGAAAATATTGCCGCTAGACTTCATTTATGGTTATGCTGATGAGGAGTTTGGAAAATATGATAGAGAAGTTGCGAAGAAAAATCTTAATGCTTTACTCGCAACAATCGCTAAATATTCTAGCCCTGAGGAGTTTCAGATTTCCTATACTGTTAAAGATCGGGGAGATTTAAAAAAAGATCTATTTATTCCTCTGGATGGGCAACAGAGGCTTACAACTCTGTTTCTGTTGCACTTTTATGTAGCGTTAAAATTCCGCCCGGAGCAAATCTCGTTATTGGAAGGGAAGCTTACTTATAAAACTAGAAAATCTTCCGATGTTTTCCTTTCAAAATTGGTTGGAAATGCGAAATCTTTATCGCCCGAGCTCGCTATTGATGACGCTATTAAGGATGCAAGTTGGTTTTTAATTAGCTGGCTTAAAGATCCCACTGTTGAGGGTATGCTCGTTATGCTCCGAGAAATAGAAGATAGATTTGCTAGTCTTGAAAACAAAGATGAAAGTCTCCAATTAGCTTATCGCAATTTATTTGTTTCTCCTAAAATTAAATTTGATTTTCTGGATTTGAACGAGCAGGGTATAACTGACGATATTTATTTGAAAATGAACTCAACAGGTAAGAGTTTGAGTGACTACGACAACTTTAAATCATGGTTTGTAGGGAAAGTAGATGCGTTACTGGAGAAAAATAAATGTTTGAAAGAACAATCCTATTTTACCAATTGGAAGGATAAATTAGATCAGGACTGGTACAGTATCTTTTGGGAACAAGATCAGCTTAAGTCGGATCAATTGATGTACAGTTTTATCAGAAGCGTTTTAAGTTATGCTATTGTTTTTTCAGATGAAGAAGAAAAAGAGAAAAAACTAAAATTTGATAAATTAAACTCAGATGCATTTTTGTCATTAAAATTTTTTGAAGAGAACGAATTAATAACTGAAGAAAATATATCTTTTCTGTTTAATTTACTGGAGGAATTAGCTTATGAAAGCGAATCTTTGCTTGATACATCTGACGTATGGAATAGTACATTTACAAGTGAGAGGGAGTTTCGACAGGCGGTAATTGATATACATGCCATCGAATCTCTTTTACACAAAACTTTTATTTACGCCGCCTTCTTGTTATTAGTTCGCAGATCATCGTTTAACAGATCGGAATTTAGAAAGTGGATGAGGGTATTTCGAAATATAATTTATAATACCCGGATTGACGATTTTTCGAGATTTATACATTCAATTAAGGCTACACATGATTTTCTATCAGGTGATCAACCACTTTATATTGATAATGAAAAATGGACCGATTTTTTCTCAGAGAAACAAGTAAGAGAGGAGTTTCACAAATTTCAGCTGGAAAACAACAATACCGAAATTATTAAAGCATTCGAAAAAGCTGAGGATCATTTTTATCTCTATGGTCAGATCGATTTTCTTATAAACTGGTCAAGAAACGGAAACGGGGAATTTGAACTTAATACTTTCCAACAATTCTGGGAACGATTTGAAAAATTGTTTTCTAAAGAGCATCTTGAAAGTAAGATTTTACAGCAGGTTTTGTTAATATTTGGTGATACGTGGATGCCAGATAAAGGGAGCTACAGATATTCATTTTGTAAAAGTTCCTATAACTCTGCAAGGGAGAGAGATGAAAACTGGCGTCAAGTTTTCAGTGGCGAAGACTCTGGAATTTTAAATATCTTAAATAGCAGTGAATGTGAAACCGGAGATTTAGAGGATATTATTAGTACTCGAATAACAAACGTAAATGACTGGCGAAGATATATTTTAGAAGATGGGTCGTTGATTGATCAATGTGGTCAGCGTCTTATCAATTGGGTAGATGCAGATGAAGGTGATTTTGTACGATTACTTGATAAAACTAAATTGAGTGGTAATCATAGAGAATTGAGAACTTGGGTGTTGTTTAAACAGCTCGAAAAGAGGTATGGCGGCGATTTAGTTAAATATTCTTCTGCTAATTCGGGCGAGCGAGATTGTAGGATCCATTTTGTGGCTTCAGATCTTTACCTCAAATTTAACAAAAATACAAAGACGTTATGTTTTGAGACTTTGCATAAGGAAGATGATCAATATGAGATGGTTGAAAATCCAGCAATAGAAAAAGAGTATTTAGATTGTGTTAACGCTTTCAATTTATATATTAAAATTAAAACTAATTTGCCCGTAGAAGCGAAAGAACTGATTTAATCTTATATATATTTTGACTCCCACAACGGATTTATATCCGTTTGTGGGGAATTTAGTAATGAATAATGATAATCATTCTTCTTCATAAAGTTGCCAATATTGATCGTCAAAGAATTTGGCAAACTCTGTGCTACTAAATATTGCTCGGTAATGCACATTTTCGTCTTTGAGATAAAAGATTCCACCTTCTTTTGAATAGCATGATATGGTTTCACGTATTTCTGTATAATATTTCTTAGGAGGATTGTTAATTGGTGACCACAATAGAAAGATGAGCGATTTATTGAATAATTTTATACAACAAAGAGGACTTGTAGAACTCTGTTGTAGTTAGTATATTTGAAATTATTAACCTTAGTAACCAAAGGATTTCTTAAAATAATGTTAAAAGTTCACTTTTAAGTAAACTAAATTTTGAATAATACTGTTATATGAGTAGCTTTGCTTCAATAAAGTTCATTAAAGAATATGAAAAAGTAGTTTTCTACTCTATTGTTATCAATGGTGGAGAGAATGAGAAATCGCTATTTGAGGCTTTTTTAGAACAGCATACAGGAAGTGAATCTGCGAAACTAAATCATATCTTGGCTTGGATAAGACAAATTGGAAATCGGTATGGAGCAAAAGCTAGTTATTTTCGACATGAAATGGCCGCTGAAGCTCTCCCTCCGAATGGAATAAACAAGGAGCCGACCTATATCGAAGAAGACCAGAATACGAGTAATAACTTGCGCTTATATTGCCATCGATTGAATGATCATGTAGTGATTTTATATGGGGGAGCTATTAAAACAGCTGAAAAAGCTCAGAATTGCCCACATGTAAGGAAGCATTTTAATTTGGCAAACATTTTGTCCAGATTAATTGATCAGAGTTTTGCAGATGATGATATAGAATGGAGTGATGATTATCAGGATATTCTTTATAATAAAGATTTTAAAATAAATTATTAAAATGAAACTTTCACGAAGAAAAGCCAACCAAGAGAAAAGGGGTCTACTGGAGGTGAATGTAATAGACCAGTGGTTGGAGAAACATGGAGATCCAGCGATAGAAAAATTGGTCAAGAAAAACTTGGCTATTTCAGATAAAATTTCGCAAATTTTAACAAGTAAGAGCATGAAAGCTTCGGATCTAGCCACATTGATGAATAAGCAAAAGTCCGAAATTTCGAAATGGCTTTCTGGTCAGCATACTTTTACGACCAAAACTATTGTAGCGATTGAAGCTGCTTTAGATACGGAGATTATTTTTGTAGAGCCTATTCATAAGAACATATATTTTACTGTTCATAGTCGGATTCCTTCTAGTGACTTCGTTCAGGACGAAGTGTTTGAAGAGTCGGTGTCAATTGGTGAATACGTATCTGCTTAATCAATAGGTTATGAACGAGGCAAAAGTTATTGCAGAGAAGATTTCACTTGAAAAAATAAAGCCAATAAGGGAGAATTTAGAATTAGGATTTGATCTGAAGGACAAGGAATTCCAAATGAATATTGCTCAGTCGATCAAGCATAATTTAGAAAGGAAGTCTTTTAAAATATCCCTTTTGGTGTCGTTTTCATGTACTGAACATGTATTCGCTGAATATCTGTATGATTTTTATTTTAAGGTTGAGAATATGTTAGATTTCCTTAGTGAAAAAGATGGCAGGACCGCATTTACGGGCCAGCTATTGGGTACATTGATTGGCTTGTCTTATTCTACTCTTAGAGGAATTTTATACAGCAGATTGGCTGAAACCAATTTAAATGGCATCATCTTACCCGTAGTCAATCCTAACAAGCTTTTGAATTCAAAAATATCTGAATAAAATATAAGTTTAAGTTTATTTGTGAAAATCATTGAGTGGTACTATTTGATGGAATAGTATCACTCAATGATTTCCTAACTTATCTTCTTTACTTCAAAATTGCCAGGACTTCTATATCCTTGGGCTTGTCTATTAAATCCTAATCTTGCTATTTCTTTTTCAACATCCTTTGCATTGGGTGTAGGTATAGTGGCTGAAACAACTTGAAACTCATAGCCTTTTGGCATATCGCCAAATTGCCTAGGTGCTTTTAGTTTATATAATGCCATAGTTCTTTTTTATTTTACTTGTATTAAACATTGTTTGGTGTTATTGATGCACTTCCTTAATTTAAGCTTCTTACTATAGTCCCGTTATCCCATTAACGAAAGTATCCACAAACCCTACAATCTTATTTAAAATACGATCACCAATTTCTTTGGACTTTAGGACGCTAGGTCTTCCGTTAGCGCGAAGAGAGAGAACCTCTTTACGTAGCGGTTCTCTCTCTGTAAAAAGATAGTTTTCAATTAGCCTTTCAGTATCTTCTTCTAGCAGGTTTTCAGTTTTGATTAAGTCCTGCAATGCATTTTCTTGTTCTATATTCCAGAATTTTTCAAACTCATCCGGAATAGTATCACTATCCTCAATATGTGGAAGGTTTTCTTGGATGAATTTCTCAATCAGTTCTCTTTTGCTTCTTAAAGAAACCTCCGTGTTAAGCAGATTGGCGATATCTTTTTCGATACTTTCTCTATCCTTGCCTGCTTTTTTCGACTTAAATTTAATAAGGAGCTGGATTATATACGTCACATTGATGGTATCCCGTCTGATCAATTCAAGTTCGAAATCGATATCATTTAAGATGGATGTTTTTTCAGGAGATGGATTGGTATTCAGCCTATCTTTAAGATCCAAATATTTACTTGTATAATCCGCAAATAATTGCTCTTCGATGTTCAGATCTTCCCAAGTAAACTCGGAATAATGACTCATCTTTTTATGCAACCGTATCATCGTACGGAAAGCTAAAATAAATTTAAGTTTATCCTCTTCAGTATATAATCCGTCTACATCGTTTACCCCCGGAACAATCTCAAGAAGCTTCTGCGTTGCTTGATTAAATTTTTCTACATAAGTCTCATAAGGCTCTACAATGATTTCGTCAATAGCTTCTTTGTTACTAAATAGAGCAATAGCTTCATCCGTTTTATCCTTTAGATTTCTGAAGCAAACTATATTTCCTTGCGTTTTATTTTTATCCAAAATTCGATTGGTGCGACTAAATGCCTGTATTAGTCCGTGAAATTGGAGATTTTTATCTACATACAATGTGTTGAGATTCTTACTGTCATAACCTGTTAAAAACATGTTTGCAACCAACAGAATATCAGATTCATGTTTAGGGTGTTTAGATTTACCAGCTACCGCATTATAATATTTATAGAAACCTTCATTGTCTCTGATATCCTGCGCTTCACCATACATTTCGTTGAAATCATGAACATAGTTTTCCAGCAACTCTCTACGATGTGGCTTGGGGTTACCGTATTTCATTTCAGGTTCCGCAGCTACACTCAACTGTGAGTAAATGGCGTCTTCCATTTCGTCTTCATTCTGAGCAAAGCTAAATATTGTTGTTATACGTAAGCTATGTTCACCATTTAGTTTTTTGCGCTTAAATATCTCATAGTAATGAATTACGGTATCAATATCCTGCACACACATCATCGCGCAGAATTTTCTGTTCTGCGTTTTCTGATCATGGTATCGAATGATGTAATCGACAATTGCCTCTTTACGTTGAGGAGCTTCTAGCACTTCATTTTCATTGATTTGCTCTACTTTTAGATCGATGATATGATCTTTCTTTTTGAAGGTCTGTATGTATTCGACAGAGAATTTAAGCACATTCTCGTCACGTATCGCATCCGTTATCACATATTTGTGCAAGCATTTGCCAAACAAGCTAGTGGTGGTTTTCATCCCATCGGAATTCTTTTCCAATATTGGCGTACCTGTGAAACCAAACAGTTGTATATTGCTGAAGTAATTCACAATGTTTTTATGTGTATCACCAAATTGCGAACGGTGGCACTCATCAAAAATAAACACCATTCTTTCGTCTTGAATTGACCTCATTTTAAAGATATTCCTACCCGAAATAGCATTATTCAACTTTTGGATGGTAGTGACAATGATCTTTATTTCAGGATCATTGAATTTCCGGATTAAGTCATCGGTGTTCGTGGCAGAACTTACCGAACCTTTACTGAAATTATCATATTCTTTGTTCGTCTGATAATCCAGATCCTTTCTGTCAACAACAAAGACTACCTTTTTGATTGCTGGGATTTTAGATAAGATCTGGCTAGCCTTGAAACTTGTTAGGGTTTTTCCACTGCCAGTAGTATGCCATATATATCCGTTTTTCTCTATACTATAGCCATTTAATATCTCATTTTGAGTTACCTTTTTAATGATACTTTCCACCGCATAATATTGGTAGGGGCGTAGAACCATTAGCTTTTTGTCGGTCTCATTTAGAACAATGTATTTGCATATCATTTTACTGACATGGCACGGCTCTAAAAATGTATCCGTAAAGCCATTTAAAATATTGTTTAGCGGAATATTGTTCTCATCAGTCCAATGAAATGTCTGTAAAAATTCCTGGTTGTGCGTGCCGAAATTGCTGAAATATTTGGTGTTGACTCCATTACTGATAATAAATAACTGAACAAAGTGGAACAATCCTTTTCCAGCGCCAAAACTATGTTTTTGGTAGCGATTGATTTGGTTAAAGGCTTCTTTCATCTCTAAACCCCTTCTTTTCAATTCTATCTGAACTAGAGGAAGTCCGTTGATTAATAAGGTAACATCGTAACGATTCTCATATTTACCTTCTTGCGTGATCTGATTAGTTACTTGATATTCATTTTGGCACCAATGTTCCACATTTAGAAATTCAAAATATAGATTATCACCATTATCCCTAATGATGTGATGTTTCTTTTCCCGTAATGTTTTCGCTTTCTCAAATACAGAGCCCTTGTTCAGGAGATTTAAGACTTTTTCAAACTCGCTATCACTAAATACAATACTGTTGTGCTTCTCTATTTGACTTTTTAGATTAGTTAATAGTGCTTTTTCACTAGGTAGAGCTACATATTTATAACCTAACTTTTGTAATTGGATAATTAACTGTTCTTCTAAAACTTGTTCAGACTGCTTGCTCAAGATCGTTATGAATTAGGAGTAATAATTATTTGACTTAGGGATAAATTTAATAAAAGTATTTATAATTTGCTCCTCCTAATTCATAATTTAATCGACTACCGCAATCCTTTAAACATTTGTTCGATCGCTTTTTTCTTTTGTTCCATGTTTGGATGGACGTAAAGGTTCAGTGTTGTGCTGATGTTGGAATGCCCGAGTAAGACACTTACAGTTTTATAGTCACAATTACTTTCGATACATCTGGTAGCGAAGCTATGTCTCAGTCCATGAAATTTGAGTTCAGGCATCTTGAGTTCTTTCATTAAATTCTTGTAATAGCTGCGGTATGTTCTAGGTTCAGTAGGTTTCGCATCATTCGTTAACACAAAGAAGGATGGATTGACAATCTTTTTAAAAGGCTTTAAAATTCTTAAAAGGTCTTTGCTGATTGGTATTTCTCGAATGGAATTTTTTGTCTTAGGTGTATCTAGGATGAGCTCAGTTCTTCTCTTTCCATCCTCTATGACGTAAATGCGTTGAATTGTTTGTCTAACGTTGATGACGCCGCTATCTGTATCAATATCTTCCCATGTAAGCGCGCATACTTCGCCAATACGCATGCCGGCGCTTAAACAGATATAAACACCTAGGTTTCTAAAAGTAAAGTGCTCTTGAATGTAGTTCATTATTTTCTTTTGATCCGCTCTGCTTAATACTTCGATACTATGTTTTTCGCGCTCTGTAGGGAATTGGATATCAAATGGTGTATATTCTAGCCATTTATTCTTCGCGCCAAACTTCATAATCATTTTTAGGACAATCAAAATGTCTTTAATTGTTTTGTGGCTAAGGCCAGCTTCTAGCTTCTTGAAGACAAAATTTTGTACATCAGTCTCTTCTATTAAATATTTGTTGCCAAATAATGGAAGTAAATGATTTTCTATCAACAATATATATGCTGCAAAGCTTGATTTTTTAACATACTGTTTTTTGTTTGTTTTCCACAATTCAATTACTTCTGAAAGTTGTTTTTGTTCAATCATTATATTTTTATTTATTGAATCTCAAATAAAAGTAATTTCAGATTAAGGATAGCAAATCTTCCAAATGGATTTGGTGCTAAG
>NZ_JBWKUH010000045.1:0-23868 GCF_059420745.1 Sphingobacterium sp. GW821-FHT03E03 | reverse complement strand
AACTGGTCAATATAAATTTAACACATAATTACCTAAGTTGAAAGAATTTTGTTCAATTTTAAAAAAAATCATTCGTTAATGATACTATACAAAGACTTCAATTGCAAAATAAAAAGGACCTTAGTTAAATTGTTATTTCGATTATCTATAAAAGCACGAAGCAATCTGATAATGATAAATCACAGATTGCTTCGTTCCTGTTGTTTAATATGTAACGCTATTAAATATGAACTAACTTTTCAGCTAGTCTTCAGTATGATGTACATTACTAATCAATTGCCCTAAAGACCCAAAAGTAAGCGGTCCCCCAAGCCTCAGTTCCAGGAGGTGCATAAGCCAAGACCAATTCCTTATCATTCAGAACGATAATATCAAATTCGTAAACAGCTTTCCCCCTTCATCTGGAGACTTCCCAACAAGAATGGCTACTCCACTGGTTCGAAACTTTCCTTGTCCCCATATTTTTCCTTCACCATCTTTTGTTTTCTGGTTCATATCAAAACTAAAGACCCCTACTTCTTTTGAACCGTTCGATCTTACCTTCGTAAAAATGGCATCATCCAAATTGAGTTCCATCTTTGCACCAATGCCAGCTCCTACTTCCTGTTCATCCATCTCTGCTTCTTTTAACGTCCACCATGCCGGTGCAAAGTTTCCCAAATATCCTCCATTACCCCATACAGCAGGTTTTGTTTCATCCCATTTCCATGTTCTTTTACTTCCTCCTGTTAACATTGTCCACTCGGGCGGAACAGGAAATGTTAGTTCATCAACCCGAACCGTCAAATTCTTTTGAACCTTGGTACCATCGGGATTGAGACCTACAAATCGAATGGTTCGCTCTCCTGTAGCAACCATCAAAACGGTATCTGATTTGCGTGTAGATCTCCCCGAACCATAGTTCCATAAGGATAGTACTGGACTTTTATTGTCTAGAATGACTTTATTGCTTCTCTTCCCGTTGACCATTAAAGGAATGGCGGTAATATCCAATTGGTCCGCCGTGATTGCAGGTCCCATCTCAAGGCGCTTTTCAATAGGCTCACAAGAAATAGTGAACGATAGCACGCATACCAGAAAAATATATTTTATAAGATTATTCATAGTTCAATATGTTAAGATTTACCATCCTGTAAATTCAGCCGCAGCTGTCCCCCAACCTTTATTCTGTGTCAAGACCCCGTCCGACAGTGTAATCTGTGAAACAGGTATCGGCCAGAACCCTCCAGTTTGCTCGTAACGAGCTCTATAGCCACCACCAAAAGCCTTCATTGGTACGTCGATCCCTTTATTCTTAATCGTTACCCCTTCTTGCTTCGCCAAATCCGCAGCTGCATCATGCCAGCGCATTAAGTCAAAATAACGTACGCCTTCAAAAGCCAGCTCCCATCTTCTTTCACGTTTCAGTGCTGCTAAAGAATATGAAATATCCTTTAACCCCGCTCTCCTTCGTACCCTGTTTAAATTCGTCGCATCTCCTTTCAACTCTGCGTGCATGAGCAACACGTCTGAAAAGCGGATCATGACCAAATCTTGGGTATGAGCCAATTGATATTCCGCCAAAGCTTTATCTAAAAGGATAGCATAAGATGGTACAAAGTTCTTCTTGTCATCATAAGCAGATACCGCAATATATTTTTTCTGCCACAGCCCAGTTTCTTCCATTTGATTGTCAGCCCCATAGGTATAATCTTCCAGATCAGTCTCTACATTAATGATGGAAGCCCACCTACGCATGTCCGTTGGTTCTGCTTGCGCCCAATCTTTCCATAATTCACTATTGACAGGTCCAGCACCCCATCCCTGCCCAAACGGAAAAGTACGCTCCGAACCATTACCCGTACGAAGTCCAAAATGAAGATTATACTGGTTCGAATAACCTTGTTGATATTCATCCCCCCAATCCACTACAGTTCCAAATTTAATCGCAAATACGGTTTCTATATTTCCATCTCCCACCCAGGCCAGTTTATTATCTTGTACGTACTTATAATCTCTTGCTGTCTCCTTATTGGTGTATGGCCATAAGTTTCTAAAATCGCCTACCAAATCGTGTCCACTGTTTTGAATACAGTTTTCAAGCATTTGAATCACTTGTACTTTTCCCACAATACCACCGGCAGCCAATGGCAAATCTGTTTTCTTATAGTATCCTGTATAAAACAAATATACACGGGCAAGCAATGCTTGTGCTGCCCATTTAGAGGCATGACCTGAGACTACTATATTAGATTTGGTTGCGGGCATAAGCTCAATAGCCTTCATCAAATCACTTGCAATCTGTCCGTAGGTCTGATCTGCTGGACTTCTGGGGATATTAGCCACCACAGAACTCAGGAGCAGGGGTACTTCACCAAACATCTGTGAAAGTTCGAAATAAAATAAGGCTCTTAAAAAATAAACCTCGCCGAGCAATTGATCCCTTTGCGCATCATTTGCCCAACCTGTCACCTTATCGAGTGTTTCAATAGCTGTATTCGCTCTATAAATCCCCGCATAGCGTGCAGTCCAAAATGGCAAAAAATAATCTGGGGCTGTATTCATGAGATGATCCAGTCCCTGCATATCCCGGTTATCTGCCCCACCCCCGCCAAAACGATCATCCGAAGCCAATTCCGACATATAAAAATGGGAACTTTCGACACTACTTACTCCCCTACTCAACCCATTATAGATTCCTGCCAACAGGATATTGGCATCCGCCACTGTTACCGGGAAGTTGTCTGTATTCTTTTTATCAAGGCTTTCTGAATCCAGAAATTTTCCACAGGACGAAAGCATTCCGGCAAACAAGCATATTAATATTGTCTTTTTCATATCTAACTAGAACTAAAATTTAAGGTTAAGACCAAGAAGTATTGTACGTGGTTGCGGATAAAAGCCTACATCAATGCCAGACACCCAGCTCTCTGCATCCCCATACCCAATTTCTGGATCCATACCACTATAGTTGGTGAATGTAACAAGGTTCTGCACCGTAGCATAAATTCGTGCCTGGCTAAATGGAGCTTTTTTCCAAAGGCTCTTAAAGTTATATCCCATGGTAATATTCTGGAGCTTCACAAAGTCTCCATTTTCAATATAGATATCTGAGATATTCTGAAAATTGCTATGTGATCCTGCCGTCAATCTCGGGTATCGATTTGATGTTCCCTCGCCATGCCAGCGTTGAAATACTTCAGTCGTATAATTCTGTAATGGAGAATCTGAAAAAGAACGATAAGATTTCGCTATTTGATGTCCAAATGATCCAATGGCTGCAACTGCCAGATCGAATCCCTTATAACCAAAAGTCAAGTTCAATCCACCAGTGAATTTTGGATGCGGGTTACCGATCATCACCTTATCATCGTCCGTAATCGCGCCATCACCATTCGTGTCTGTGAAGATCAGATCTCCGGGCTGCGCATTGGATAAGACACCACGTCCACTGTTTCGCAACGCGTCAATCTGTGCTTGATTCTGAAAAACTCCTTCTGTTTGATAGCCATAAAAATAACCTATAGGAAACCCTACTTGGGCACGGTACATCGGCAATGTCCCTTGACTTAAAACATCTGGTCGTCCATGAATAATTCCTTCCCTATTTGCGATGCGTACGACTTTATTTTTATTATAAGCACCATTAACACCTATACCATAGCGAAAATCTCCTTTTTGATCATTCCAATTGATCCCCAATTCAACCCCTGTATTGTTCACATCACCACCATTAATAAAAGGAGCCCCTGTACCATAGGACGCCAATATCGGCGCCCTGATGAGCCAATCTATTGTCGATTTTTTATACCAATCGAATACGATCGCTAAACGATTGTTCACAAAACGGGAATCAAACCCGAGATTCAACTGTTCAGAAGTTTCCCAGGTTACATCAGGATTGGGTAGAATATCTGGATATGCTCCCTTGATTAATGTATTTTTGTTATTTCCGAAATAATACCCGCCGAAATTATCAATGGCTATCGTTGATAAATATTGAAAATTGGGGATACTGGCATTTCCATTCTGTCCCCAACTACCTCTGATTTTCAAAAAATTCAACCAGCTATCCCGATTTTTTAAGAATTCTTCATTGGTCATTACCCATCCCAATGATGCCGAGGGAAAGTAGCCCCAGCGTTTACCTTTCGCAAAGTTTGAAGAGCCATCCGCACGCATTGTGAATGAGGCCATATAGGTCTCTTTAAAATTGTAATTTGCCCGTCCAAAAAAAGAGGCCAATGAACCTTGTCCCCAGGCGTTTCCCGACACAGGGAAGCCTTCGAGCAATTGCCCATTTCCGACCCATGCCTTATCCCATTGACCAGGAAAAATCGAGTTGGAAGATTGGGCTCCAACAGTTTCGCCCATACCCCATTTCTCCAGCGTTTGTCCAAGAACAACATCGAACTGATGATTATTCCGATAGTTCAGTTTATAGCTCAAGGTATTTTCCCAAACCCAATTGTGTCCCATACTTTGATTTTGATCGATATCATCTGTTGGATTCTCTGACGTAGTAGATAATTTGAAAACAGGAACATAAGACCTGTAGGATGAAGCATTTAATCGGTACCCAAAATTAGATTTAAAGATAAGTCCCTCTATCGGTTGGATTTCTAAATAGGTATTGGCAGATAGCGCATGTGATTTACTGAGATTATGCCCACGACGGTAGAACATGTCCGCAACCGGATTTAGTGTAGCGGCATCAAAATCCCATTTATCCGCGACTTTACTATTAAAATCATAATATCCACCGTTTTCATTATAAATTGGCAATAATGGATTACCAACCAGCATATTATGAACATCGTTCCAATAGATATTACCGATACCGATACCTGATTTTTTATTGAAGGGGTAGTTCACGTTCTCCCCGAACTTGATCACATTGAACCGATCATTTTTCAAGAAAATATGGTCCGAATTAAGACGGAAAGTATGACGATCGAGATGAGGTTCGACAGGTTTGCCCAATACACCGTCGCGTTTCGTGATGGAATAACCCAACGAAAATTTAGATTGCTCATTTCCACCCGTTAAATTCAATGAAGTGTTGTGCAATAGGGCGTTTTTGTTTTCAATTTCCTCCAGCCAGTTTGTACCATTCCATTTCCCGTCCATGATCTGCTGATATTGCTTCGGAATCAGATTTGCCCAATCGAAACCCGAACCACTTTCATTAAACCTTCGCTCATCTTGTATAAGCATATACTCTTTAGCGTTCAAGAGCGATGGCTTTCTATAAATGTTTTGGAATCCTGTATAACTATCCAAATTAAACATCATTTTACCTACTTTACCCTGTTTAGTAGTAATCAAGACCACACCATTTGCCGCTCTTGAGCCATAGATAGCAGCAGAGGCTGCATCCTTTAGAATATCGATGCTCTCTATATCTGAAGGATTCAATAAGTTGATATCGCCGCCAGCAATTCCGTCTATAACATACAAGGGGGAGGAATTGTTAATGGTCCCTAAGCCCCGAATAGTTACTTTAAAACTTTCACCGGGCATGCCAGAGTTTTGTGTAATCTGAACACCCGGAGATTGGCTCTGTAAAGCTTCCAAAATAGATGGTGTGCTTAATTTTTCCAAGTCTTCGCCTTTAACCTGCACAGTCGCTCCAGTGCTTAACTTCTTTTTCTGCGTACCATATCCTATGACCACGACTTCTTCCAGATCGTCAAAAGTTTCCTTCATGATTACATTGACAGACTGTTGATCCGTGACTTGTACCTCCTGTCCGAAAAAGCCAACAATAGAAAATTGCAAAATTAGTTTTGATCCCGAAACTGCTATCGAATAGTTACCTTCATTATTTGTCGCAACTCCTGTATTAGTACCTTTAACGCGTACAGAAACACCCACCAGGGGATTTCCACGTTCATCGGTTACCTTACCTTGAATAGTACGACTTTGCTGAATGTTTTCTGTTTTACGAACAGAAATACCTGAATCAGGTTTCTCCGCTCGTTGCAACACGATAGTACCATCACTGACCTCCCAGCTAATAGATTTGTTGACGAAGATAATGTTCAATGCTTTTTCTAAACTGACATTTTTGAGATCAGCATTGATCTTAGTATTTGCAATATCCTTTCCATTTAAAAGAAAAGGCAGGCCACTTTGCTTCTGAAGATTCTGCATCACCTCAATCAGCGGAGAATTTATGGCCTTAAGCGAAACGTTCTGCGCAAAACCTGTTGCAGAAAGCTTGAGGATACTCAGAACTGTAAATAGAATGGTTAATTTCATTTTTAATACCCATCTTTTAAGTTTAGGTCTGACAACAAGGTTGCCATAGTCATTTTTTTGTATAAAAATCATATTTTTGTACAATTAGGGTTACAAATTATTAAAGGGTTCAATTTTATCTAAGTGCTCTGATTTGTATATCCAAAAAATGGCCGGACAGTGTTGAGGGACATCTGTTCGGTTTTTTTTGAATATTGATCCAATTACGTTGGATATGGTCTTCTTATACTTTTCATCATGATTTATGTATTTGGTTAATTATTGATTACTAAGGCAAAATGATCAGTTTAGGATGACTACCCTTCAATTCGGCTTTAAACTTGACACCACTTTTCTCCAGCAACCGAAGCACCTCTACAAGTTTTTTATCACGCCCAATTTCACCATAAAGAAAGGTAGAAGGTACATGTTCTGGAAAAACGACCTCTATGTTGTACCATCTACTTATCGCTCGCATCACATCTGTCAATCCAGTTTCATAAAACAAAAACTTATCATTTTTCCAAGCGATAAAATGCTGTACATCTACATTCTTTTTGGCAATTCCTTTTTCCGACAATGTCGCTTGTTCATTTGGCCTCAGGGTCATACGACGGTTACCCGATACAATAGCTATGGCTCCGTTGACCAAGGTAGTAACGGTTCTCATGTCATCGCCATAAGCAGAGACATTAAATTCTGTTCCGGTGACCTCAATATTTTGATCTTGGGTTTGAACAATAAATTTTTTCTTTTTCCCATTTCTGATCATCCGATCTACCTCAAAATAGGCTTCTCCTTCCAAACGAACAACTCGCTCATCTTCCTGAAAAACTAAAGGATAGGTCAATTTTGAAGACGAATTCAACCAAACTTTTGTTCCATCAGGAAGAGTGACTTGGTATTTCCCTCCACAGGGCACAACAATATTGGCTGTAAGTTTCGCCAACTTTTCTTTATCTAGAGAAAAAAGGGGGGTACCATCATTATACGTTAAGTGTTGGTCTCCACTTATTCCATCCTTATCTGCTCTCAAACTTATTTTATGACCATCGGATAAGGTCAATTCAGCTTTATTTGTTCCCGGTTCAACATTTGCCAAATCAAATTGTTCGGATGGTGAGGCTCTGTCATTGACATAAAAGAATTGATAAGCAAGAAATGCCATTAGGATGGCTGCTGCATAACCAATCCATCTCAAACGAAATCTTTTGTTTTCCTTCCTTTGTCCTCGAAGTATTTTATCCGAAGTATTTTGTTTAAAATTCGATATCCAGCTATCTCCTAGCTGTTGCCTGAACTCCATGTATACCAACACATCGTCAAATACGTTATCACTGGCCAACACTTCTTTCAAAAACAGCTCATTATTAGGATCCTCTTGGGCCCACTTTCTAAGCTCTTTAGTTTCTTCGGAAGTGATGACCCCTTCAATCTGCTTCTTGATAAGAATGGCAACTTCTTGGGTAGTTTTCATTTAGTCTACAATGATTATTGTAAGCTAAAACGACGGAGTCGGAAAAACCTTAGTAACTTTTTTTAAAAATCAATCCACTTTTCCTAGAGTTAAGGAGAGGCAAGGGAAAACTAGTAAGATGACAGCGCATTTTGTCTATTATCGACCAACAACTAAAACTCAAAAAACAAAATAAACCACTCACTATCAACAATATAAAACACAAACACTCTCTCTCACAAGTATAAAAACGAGCTAATCAACAATACTTTTACAACAGAGAAATAATAACAAAACTTTAAACAAAAAAATGATCATACCATAGTTTTACACCTGAAAAATAAACCAATATTAAATTCTAATAAACTTATTCATACCGTTTTACGGGCAATTTTAATAATTTAATAACAGGAATTTCATCAGTACAAAATAAAATTACCTTTTTTTTGTAAAAAGAATATTTATAGTTTATTCCGATGAAAAGAAGCCTTGATATACTTGTACTCTCAGACATACACTTAGGTACATACGGAAGTAGAGCCAAAGAACTTTTACTTTACCTGGAATCCGTCGCACCCAAGATATTGATCCTCAACGGCGATATTGTAGATATTTGGCAATTTAAAAAAAGCTACTTTCCACAAGATCATTTAAAGGTCATTAAGAAGATTATCGATATGAGCTCAACCGGCACTGAAGTCCATTACATTACTGGTAATCACGACGAAATGCTACGCAAGTTTACTGATCTCAAATTAGGAAACATCAAACTGAGCAACAAGCTACTTCTTTCACTTAATAATCAAAAGGTATGGATCTTTCATGGCGATGTTTTCGACGCATCTATTCATCATTCAAAATGGTTGGCAAAACTTGGGGGTTGGGGTTATGATAAATTGATCCAGCTTAATAATGTGATCAATTATTGTCTGGATAAAATGGGAAAGGAGAAATACTCACTCTCAAAAAAAATAAAAAATTCTGTTAAAAAGGCCGTTAAGTATATTTCAGACTTCGAACATACAGCAACGGAGTTAGCTATTGAGAAAAACTATGATTTTGTAATCTGTGGCCACATTCATCAACCTCAAATAAAGGAAGTCATCACCCGAAAAGGCACATGCACTTATATGAATTCGGGTGATTGGATCGAAAATCTAAGCAGTTTAGAGTACAAAAACGGAGAGTGGAAGCTCTTTTATTTCGAAGAAAATAAGGAACAGATCCTTAAAAACAAAATCATCGACACCCCGCTTTTCAGTCTAGAGGATCTAAAGAAAATTGTCATATCATCCTAGACGAAAAAGCATAGTAATAATATATCTTAACAGAAACTATAGTAACAAAAAAGACCGAGCTAGCTCGGTCTTTTTATTGTTTATAATTCTATTGTCTCTCCTATTTTTGGAAGAGACAATGAAATGTCCTCATTCTGGAATTTGTCAAAGGCCTTTTGTTTGTCGATCTCAATTGGTGGAAATGAATCGTAGTGGATCCCAACCACACGGGCACAATTGATAAATTCCGCCGCTCTGATCGCATCATCCACATCCATTGTATAGTATCCACCAATAGGGAGAAAAGCCCAATCCAGCTTCAGATCAGCCAGCAGCTTCATTTCCATTGTCAATGCAGTATCACCAGCAAAATAGATCTTTTTCCCGTGTACATTAAAGACAAATCCAACTGGGAACCCACCATATTGGCCATCAGGCGTACTATTCGTATGAGCAGCATAAACCATCTTAACAGAGCCAAAAGGTAACTGTATTGTACCGCCAAGATTGAATTCAACAACTTTATCTTCTGGTACCCCTTGTCTTCTTACCCAAGCAGCTGTCTCAACGATGGCCAATACTGTCGCATTACTATTCTTTTGAATGGTAGCCATATCTGCGACATGATCTTGATGTCCGTGGCTCAAAAAGATGTAATCCGGTTTAATTGTATTTACATCAATTGCTTTCGCTAATGGATTATAAGTTACGAATGGGTCCAATAAAACCTTCGTTCCATTAAAATCAAACTCAACACAAGATTGACCGTAATAAGTTGCTTTCATAATCATGTATTTATTGATTAAATAATCCGCCTAAGCCTCCTAACATATCCTTACTCGCAGCTTGCATTTCAGCTTGACTGATATTCTCCGCTTGGATTATTGCTTTATTCAAAGCCACCACTAGCAATTCCTCTAATTCCTCTTTATCAGCATTGGACAAAAAGACAGGATCGATCGTAATCTCTTTAATCTCCTTGTTGGCTGTCGCCACCACACGTATCAAACCACCTTCAGCCTCACCGGATACCGAAATGGTATCTAGTCTTTTCTTGATTTCTTCTGCCTTTTGCTGTGCCTGAAATAATTTGTCAAACATATCTATAACATTTATTTGATGCCAATTTACAAAAATCCTCCAATACCTACTATTGCTAATTTACTTTCGCTAATGCTACCCTTTTTGTATTTTTGCAGCATGCAAAGCAATCAAGAAAAATTAGTTGCCCATTTTTTGGAACAACTAAATCTAAATAACACCTCTGTTCCACAGGAAATATCTGCTAGATTAATAGCAAAGCAATCAGAAATCATTAGCATTGAAGATGTGATTGCCTATATCAAGACGCTTGGGGAAGAATTAAATATCAAGGAAAATGTAATCGAGCTTATTGAGAAAGTAGAAGATGAGACCAGTATACTAATTCACAAGCTCAAATTTATAACTGCTAGCGACAGACCCAAAGTATTGGTTTTAGATCGAATTGATCCCCAGGAGATCAATCAGTCCGCCTATTTACAAGAATCCATAAAAATCGCAGGCGGAATCCCTACGACAGTTGCTTATGAAGCTGATAAAATAATTATAATTGACAGTGATGAAAGTGTATTTACTCATATTCCACTTTTATTAAATGATCCAGCAATTGCGCAATCAAAGGCGATCGAACTTGATCAGCTGTTTATTATGACAAAGCCAAATTTTGCCAGCATTCCAGGGTACGAATACCTAACAGAGTTGGAATCTTTGGCGGAGATCTTTCAACCAAAATATTTTGTTTATGGTCATGAAGGCAAAGAATGGTTGCAATTTCAATTGAAATAGAACTAAACAATAGTAATGGTCAGGCTATCACATAAAAAAGCATCTTTAAATTGATTAAAGATGCTTTTTTTCTTATTGAAAATAGTAAATTAACTATATCTTCTGCGTAATACCTCATATAATTTTTCAACGGTATGAGGTTTATCTGCCCATCTATTCTTAACCGCATAATTCGTTTGCAAAAATGCATCAGCTTCAGCATAACTGCTGAATCTATTCAGTAGTTCCACAGCTTCACTATAAGCCAAGCTATAACCATTAAATAAGTCTTTAATAAATAAAAGTTTATCATTCAAACTTATCCCGGTTTTGATATCCGTCAGTTTATCAGAACTTCCAGATTGATTCACTTGATATACCCTGTTCTGTACCCCTGCTTGTTTTTGCTGTGAAATAATCTCATTTAATGTAAGCGGTCTTGAAGGAACCTCCTCCACGACTGTATTGACTTCTTCACGGATAATACTCTCTGGAACTTCCTCAATGATAACCTCTTTTGGTTCTTCCACGACTTCAGTAACGACAACAGGTTCTTCATCTAAAAGATCTATTGTAGGCTCATCTACTTTATACTGTTTTTCTTCAATATGCTCGCCAACAGCTTCATTTGTTATATGATCAGCTTCGTCAGTTATTGCGGGTGAATAAGAAGCTGTTGATAAGTCATTGGTTTCCTGCATTTCCTCATTCGCTTCAACAGTATCTTCATTTATTTTTGTAGGTTCATCAGTGCGAACAACATCTTTCTCACCACGCTCTGGTTCCGCAATAGGTTGGCTGGATGCTCGTATCGAAGAAGGTGGAGTAAAATAGTCATTAAATGCTATTTTTCTACTTTCCATCACCGACTCTCTCAAGGTATTTTGAACTTGTCCGCCCTGTAGCACGGCATCTGTTTTGAGTAAAGTGATATAAGCCGCAACAGATTGTGCTTTAGCTTCCAAGTTCACTAGCTCACCTATTTCAGTAATAATGTTCCTTTCTGACAAAACCAAATACTGTGCATTCAAATCCTGTAATAAATCTCCTATCTTATTAAAAATTTCCTCTTTAGTACCCATAATTTTATTTGAAATCGCCTATTAATCGTTTATAATACCTATACATTCTCTAACCTAAAAAGTGGAAAACTCAATCCTTTGATTTATAAATATTTGAATCTGTATTCACTTTTTTGCTACTCAAATTTAATATTTAATTTCGATATTAGCGTTGTCAAAAACAGAATATAATAGGAGGTCTATTGACAAATAATTCCTTATTTGCCGGCTATCCAAAAAAATAATTTAATCAAATGCTTTTTTCCGAACATAATCTGACATTGCGACCAGCTCGATATGGAAGTATTGAAGTTATCTGTGGGTCAATGTTCTCTGGCAAGACCGAAGAGTTAATACGTAGGCTAAAACGGGCACAATATGCACGACTAAATGTTGAAATTTTCAAACCTTCCGTGGATAAACGATATGATGAAAAATTAGTCGTTTCCCATGATAGCAATAGTATCCCCTCCACCCCTGTCGAAAATTCATCTGCTATATTACTATTGAGTTCGGCCACCCAAGTTGTTGGAATAGATGAAGCGCAATTTTTTGATGACGGATTGACAGAAGTGTGTGTCAAATTGGCAAACAGTGGAATTCGTGTAATTATTGCAGGATTGGATATGGATTATAAGGGACAGCCTTTCGGCCCTATCCCTAGTTTGATGGCTGTAGCCGAACATGTCACCAAAGTCCATGCGGTTTGCATGCAATGCGGGACTCCAGCAAATTATTCATATCGCTTGACAAAAGATACCCAGACAGTACTTCTTGGCGAAAAAGATGCCTATGAGCCACGCTGTAGGCAATGTTATTATCATTTAAATCAACAAGGTATCTAATTCCAGCTCAGATAACTACAATTCCAGTCCTACATTGTGTGAGTTGTTCAGCTGGTTTGTATTTTCCTACACAATTGATTATCGATAGTCATCAAGTTAACATAGCTACATTTATAATATTTCTGTTAAAAATAACTGCCAAATAGACTAGGAATCTATTTGGCATAGGATTTGAAATATACTTTACAAATAAGAAGATAAACGCTTTCAAAAGCGACAAAATACTTTTCATAATTTAGGTTTATAATTGGTTAGTTTGCACCTCCTTGCCCATCAAGGAGGTGTTTTTTTATTTCATAAAAAAACGCTGCCCCTTTCACAAAAGAGCAGCGTTCCTATTAGATATTTTCCTTTATTTTGCTAAGGTTGTACGCGGTAATTAATCACCTTTCGACCTATATTTCCTGTTTGGTCCATTCCTTCTACAATCACTTTATAATTACCATTTCCATCAGCATTGTAGAATTGTATTGCTGTCTCCCCTGTTTCCGTTACCTGTACTTTCGGGTTCCAATAAATCGTAGTCCGCAGATCGTTGGCAGATTTTTGTTCAGGTGTGTTATACTTTGGCGTATAAAATTTACGCTCTTTAACATAACCTAAAGGGAACATATCTATGACATTCGATTTTGGCAACAATTTCTCAATTTCACTCAGGGCCATCCGAGGTTTCTTGGCCTCAACTTTCTTGGTGTAAATCGACACAACACCATTGTTTTGATACATTCTTGATACTGTTCCCAGTTCGTCACGTAAAAAGATTTCTATTCCCTCAATATCTGCAACGTTAATACTATTTAATCCAGGTTCGTCAATAGCCATACCGTTTAGAAAAAACTGAACTGGAGTACGCCCACCGGCATTGTAATCACGCGAAACATAATATTTCAACGTTTGTGGATCATAAGTAATGCCCGTCAAAACAGTTTGCAGACACATGGTCAATACGTTACACCCGGTCAAACGCTCGGCTTCGATACGATGTTCGGGCATAGATAAGCCAGAAATTGAAGGAAAATCCTTATTTGTGATTACCTTTTTCTGTACAGCTGTCACTTCTACTTCATCCAATAAGATAGATTTTCTATACTCTTTACGGCTATTATCCAAATAAGGAGCGAATGCCTGATCTATATTGGGAACGAAATAACTTTTATAACCATTATTTTTGTCTATTTCAGGATAATAACTCTGATCCATATTGATCACCAAACTACGGTAATTATCATTTGACCTTGCATTTACTGTCACTTTCGATGAATCCGGAAAAACAAGATCTTTAAATGTAAAACGACCGTTCTGATCGGTATATACATCTTTTTTAATATTCCGTGAAGGCACAGACAGCAACAACCCACCATTAGGATATGGGCGGCCTGTATTCATGCGTAAAATACCCGATAATTCTATCCCTTGCTCTGGGAGAAAACTGATCTGTGGTAACTTTTCGGAGATTAAAGCCGGGTAATCAAAACGGCGATATCCCTGAGTCATTAATAACGCATCCAACGCCTTTTCTCTATTCGGATTTTTTTCATCAAAATATGCATTTGGATTTTCGACATTCCCTTTCAACTCTGAAGTCAACAAAAAGTTGCTCACAATAGAAAGATCAGCTTGATCATTATAAGGAACTTTAGACTCGTCAATAACGGAAACAGAATAACTACCCGGATATTTCTGTCCATTATTATCAACTGAAAGCTTCAGGTTGACCAGGTCTTTCGCTTTATAACTTTGCTTATCACTTGCAACTTGAATATTAAGCAATTTCTCACTCTGCACAAATGCCAAACGTTCACTTAGAGGTTTGCCATCCGGGGTCAATAAAGTAACCTGGGCAATTCCATTTGGCAGACGTTCCTTTGGAATATTAACCAGCGCCGATGAAGATTTTAAATTTACCTGAGCTCCAAAACAAAGATGTCCATTGGACTGAACCAATACATAATAGGATTGTCCCTGATTTTTAGAAAAATTCTCTTCACTGGTCACTACAGCAAATTCAACATTCTTTTCATCCTGCTTAACAAACACAACATTTGCTTTATCATTAACAACAGACGGAAGCTTATATTTACGTTCCTGTCCATTATCAAATTTTATTGCTGCCTGATAGTTCTCTCCTGCCAAAGGCAATAAAGAGAAATAGCCCATACCCGATCCAAAATCTTCAAATTCTGCGACTGACTTTCCTTTAGAATCAAGGATTGTCCCTTTCACTTTCAAACTCTTGCCATCAGATCCAACAGCTTTAAAAGCAACTTTCTTGGCAAATCCAGCAATTAAGTCACCACCCTCCGGAAAAAACTGCACATCAGCATCCCACAAAGCATTTTTGAGCAGGAAAGAACTGGACAAAGGTTTTTCATTCTTATTTTCTTGGATACTAACCTTTAATTGTCCCTTCTCTAAATCAGCCTTCTCCTTTGCCGATAAACTGATCGTCACCTTTCCCATAGCGTCCGTTTCGCCTTTCCCCTTATCTACAGTTTCCCATCCAGCAACAAATTCCCAATTGATCTTAGAATTAATCATCGGTTTACCTGCACGATCCCTAAACTGTATTACCGCCTGACTTTTATTTCCGTTAAGATTATTCTGAAATTCTATATTGGTGATCAATTTTTTATTGATCACATCACCTATCGGAACTATTTTATTAAAAAAATAAGATGCGTCAAAGTTGGACATCCATTTTGTATACGCTCTGAAACGATAGTTGTCCTGTGTCATGAATTGCGGATCGAGGACCATCTGCCCATTTCCAACACCTTTATCCAGTGGGATTCTAAAAGTTTGGATCAGAGAATCTCGACTATTCAAAACTTCCACATAGGCTATTTTGCTTGGTTCATATTCTGGAAGGTTACGTGATAAATAGGAAGAAAACCATAACGTATCCCCTACCGCATAATAAGGTTTATCAAAATGCAGATGTACTTTTTCTGTTGGGTAGCCCTGAAAATATTTTTGAACCCGTTCTACGATTGTATTAATAGGTAATGTAGGTGCAGTCTGTGCATAGGTTGACCCGACTCCTAAAATCCCTATCGATAAAGTCAATAGTTTTATGTGCTTCATTGAAAGTCTTAGAATTAAAAAAAGAATAGCTAAATATATTCAATTTTAACCAAAGGCCAATCCTATTATGGTATTTTTAACATTTATTATACCTTCATTCCAGCAAACACTTAAAGTAAAGGTGCCAATAAACGGCAGATGGAATCCACCCCACGTTTCCATCGACTTCTCTGCATCCATTTACGAATTGTAATTAAATCCGAGGATTCAATATCTGCCAGAAATTGATTGTTCATACGTTCACAAAGCGCTTTATCAGAGACAATTCCCGATATCTCAAAATTGATATAAAAGCTTCTGATATCCAGGTTGGTCGTGCCAATATAGGCTAGTTTACCATCGATACAGATTGTTTTGGCATGGAGAAATCCTTTGGTATACAGGTATACATTTACTCCTCTTTCGAGTAGCGGCTTGATAAAGGAAAAGGAAGCATGCTGCACAAAAAAGGAATCAGATTGTGCAGGCAACATGAGATCAACTCGAACTCCAGAAGAAACAGCCAACATCAACGCAGTTGTTAATTGATCACTTGGAATAAAATAAGGCGTACACAATTGTACATATTCCTTTGCTTCATTGATCCCCGCTATAATTGCCTCCATATTGAATGGAGCGGGAGAACCGGGATCACTCGCTGTAAATCCGACACCACTTGCATCTTCATTTGTGATCGGGAATCTATTTAAATAGCCTTTACCCAGTTCAAATGATTCCGCATCCGTTTGGTTCCAACTGTTCCAGAACTGAATTTGTAAGGTATTTACGGCAGCACCAATGATCATCATCGCAGTATCGCGCCAATAAACATCATTTTTCCCATTGTTGATATAACGATCCGAAATATTGATTCCTCCAACAAAACCAATTTTTCCATCAATCACCGCAATCTTACGGTGATTTCGGTAGTTACTATTTGCCAATGAAGTAAAAGTAACTGGGAGAAAAGCTTCAAAAAGAAAATCGGGTTTATGACGACGCAAATATTTAATCACATCAGGTGCTCCAAAACTGTCTAGTATCAAACGTACCATCACCCCAGATTTTGCCTTTTCTTCCAAAATCCCCAATATTTCACGACCGATTTCATCCATTTCCCAGATATAGTACTCCATATGGATGGAATGCTTTGCATTTTTCAATTGCTGAATCAGTACCGGAAACTTTTCCTCGCCATTAATAAATAAGGTAACATCGTTATTCAGGGAGAATGTGGATATTTTCTGGTTTTTGAGGTACCGATAGACCATGGCTAAACTACCGATACGCTCGTTTAGGGTATCAATATGTTCCTCCATAATTTCCGATTCCTTACGCCAGGCGTCAAGCAATTTCTTTGATTGCTCTCGATACATCCGTTTCATCCTTTTTACCTTCTTGAATTTCTGCCCAAAGAAATAATAAATGAGCAAACCGATTACAGGTAGAAAGACAATCACCATAATCCAGGCAATCGTTTTGGCAGGATTACGGTTTTCGATCAAGATGGTACCGATGACACCAATATATAAAATGAGTAAGGGAATCCAGTAATATTGTAAAGCAATTTGTAAAATATGATGAAGTACCTCCATATGATGTGCTAAGTTTAATATCAAATATAATACTTAGCGCGGACAAATTGTTTACTGTTAAACACAGTTTATCGCTCCATCAATATGAATTAAAGGACTTAAATAGGGAATATCTAAGTTTGCACCTCGGAGTATAAACCAGATTCCCAGCAAAAAATATAACAAGGGAATCCATTTAGAAAAACCAATTTTGAAAGATCGGGAAAAGTTTCCCAAAAAGGAAAACAAAAACAAGAGCGGAATTGTCCCCAATCCGAAGCAAAGCATAAATAGGAAACTCTGCTGTGAGCTGTCTGCATTCATTGCCGACATTAAAGCCATATACACCATGCCACAGGGCAATAATCCGTTCAGTACCCCCGCGATAAAACTCCCTCCAGGTTTATATAACCATTTCGACAGAATCCTGGCAACAGGCTGCACGGAACGAGTCTGCAAACTGGCAATTGTACGATTGTTTTTCCCTATAAGCTGAACCACTGCAATCAGCACTAATATGACTCCCGTGATCCAGCTCAATGCACGTTGCCAGCCTTGGACTTGAGCAAATGTACCTATAGTTCCCAAAAGAAAACCTAGACTACCGTAAGTCAAAACCCTGCCTAACTGATAAAGTACTTTGTTTAGAAAAACAGCCCAGCTTAGTCCTTGCCTACCCTCAATTGCAAAAATTAGGGGACCACACATGACCGCACAATGTATGCTTCCAAATAAGCCCATAAAAAATGCAAAGTAGGTGTAACTCATTTTCTCGGTTTAAAATAAAATATGTTCCTCAAATAGAAAGTCCTTACCAGCGCTTTCCCAGTCAACATACAAATTCCACATTCCTTTATCGAATGAGGAAATAGGCAATGTAAACAGATTACCTGTTGTCTGAAATGGCAACTCCTTATCTAGCGTATTATCTGAAGGCTTACGGAACAAGAGCTTTCCCCTATTCACTTTGGAAACGAAATGGATATAAAGTGTATCTTTTCTAAGCTCTATAGTTGGCGTCTCTTTCATGTTCAGCACATTCTGTTTTTTTTCATAAGCCTGATCATAGTTCAAACCCTGTTCATAGTAATCATCTTCTTCCAAGCTGTCCGAGTTGTGGCTGACCATATACAATCCAGCCCCGACAATGCACAACATAAATACCGCCAAGCTCAAAAAAATTTTTGTACCCCAATTCATTATTTTTATTTTTTAATTCATGCCAGGAGGAGCAATGAAAGTAGTTTTTAGACTTTCCACCTTTTTGTCCCCTGAATAGATAGATAATTTGATATTACTTTTATACGTTTCGACGTCTTTGTTCGCGATAATTAGAAAAAAGCTTAAGGAGGCGTGCCCATCTTTACTGAGCTTTTGAATAGGATTGACCAGTTGAATCTTCAACCTCGGATCTTCACATATCAACCTAAAGGGCATTTCCTTCCCAGATTTGTTGATTAATTCCAGGGCGTAAAGATTACTTATTGTCTTATCGTCCCGAAGCTGGTACGTACTTCCTTTCGCCCGTAGCAAACGACCGTCAACCTGAGAGCGATTGAACAACAGAAAACCAAATACTGTCATCAACAGTACCAAGACAATAGAGTAAGCAACAGCACGGATATTACTTTTCTTCTTGAGCGTACCTTCAATTTCTCCCATCGGATAGAAACCGATCAGCTTTTTGGGTTTGCCGATTTTTTCCATGACAGCATCACAGGCATCAATACAGGCTGTACAGCTCACACACTCCAATTGCAAGCCATTACGAATATCAATCCCAGTCGGACAAACATGGACACAAAGCTTGCAGTCAACACAATCCCCTTGTGGAGCAGATGCATTTTTCTGTTGTTTTCCTCGTGGTTCACCACGCCTGTGATCATAGGCTACAGTGATACTTTGGTCATCCAAAAGAACACCTTGCAATCTTCCGTAAGGACAAATCGCGATACATACAATCTCCCTGAGATAAGCAAATACAGCATAAAAAACCAGCGTAAATAAGATGATTGAGATCAAACCACCTATATGCTGATCCAGTGGATCGCTAATGATTTTGATCAACGCATCCGAACCTATAATATAAGACAAAAAGATGTTCGATATAAAAAACGAAATGATCAAAAAGATGCCATGCTTCAACACTTTCTTTAACTGCTTTTGATCCGTGTTGGGACCTTCATTTAATTTCTTCTGTTGCTGCCAATCTCCTTCAATCCAATACTCTATCCTTCTAAAGATCAACTCGAGAAAAATCGTTTGTGGGCATGTCCATCCGCACCAAACTCGACCAAATACAACGGTAAATAGCACGACACAGACCATTACGATTAACATCCCAAACACAAAGATGTATAGATCCTGAGGATAGAAAAGGTTGCCAAAAATCGAAAATTTCCGCTCAATAATATTAAACATTAAGAACGGTTCACCATTTACCTTGATGAAAGGAGCTACAAATAAGAACAGTAGCAGTGTATAACCAACCCATTGTCTCTTTTTATAAAGTATACCCTGCGGTTTTTTGGCATAAATCCAATGTCTGTTTTTTGACTTAGATCCGCCATTATTGGCATTATTAACTACTACTGTACTCATTGCTATTTCAATTTATTATTCTGCTTTTTTATCTGCCTCAGCCCCATCATTTGCTTTCGCTCCATCTTCAGCTTTTCCGTAGGTTACCTCTTCCCCTTGCGGTTCTTTTGGATTGGCAGGATGTGTATCTCTCAGTGTAACAATGTAACTTGCCACCTGTGCAATTTGCGCCGGACTCAAGGTCTGTTCCCAAGGCACCATTCCTTTATCCGGAACACCATACTTAATTGTTTTGAAAAGATCTTTAATCTCCCCGCCATGCAACCAAAATTTATCCGTTAAGTTAGGTCCAATACCACCTTCCCCGTTTCCTCCATGACAGGCGACACAGTTTGCAGCGAATATTGCTTTCCCCTCAACAGCCATGTCTGGTTCAAATTCAACCGTATTTTCATCAACGTTGCTAGCAGAAGCAGCTAAATAAGCCTGTCTTTCTTTTTCTGCAACAACCATTTCATGTGCGTACTCCTGATCTTGATTCATACCGATCCCAGAGACCTGATAGATGAATAAGTAGACCACCCCAAAGAAGATTGTTCCATAGAACAAAAAATTAAACCAGATTGGAATGGGATTATCCAGTTCTCGGATACCATCGTATTCGTGATCGATGACAATGTCTTTTTCCTCAGAAATAGGCCTAATCCCCATGATCTTATTCCAAGATCGTTTCAACCATCCTTTATTGGCTAATTTCTTAAGTTCTTCCTCTTTGACCAATTCAGGCATCGTAATCTTAATGATGGATTTCATTGCGCGGTTGACCATCAATGCCGAGGCCAAAAGAGCCAACATCACGACAATCAATACAATAATTAAGATATCTGTGTATAAATTATCCGTACCAAAACCCCAGGTAGACTGAACAGCTTCTACCGTGGCAGGTGCGGTATCTAATAATAAACTCATATACTATATACTTTCAGGTGAATGATTCGTTTCCTTTTCAGTTTCCTCTTCCAAAGGCAATTCCTTCATGTAAGTCACATAGTCCTTTTTCATGCGAAACAACATAATTGCGACTGAGATAAAGAAAATCAGAAATATCCAAAGTGACACAATAAGGTAAAGCTCACTTCCGTTCAAATTTGTGATTTGTTTAAACATAGCACTATTGATTTACGTTAACATCCTCAGCCACTTCCGGAGCTGCTTTTATATCTGTTCCCAATCGTTGTAGATAAGCTATTACCGCTATAATTTCACGATCGGCTAACACATTGACTTGATTTTGTTTCAGATCATCCGCAATTTTCTGTGCTTGTTTGTTCAGATCCTGTTCTGCATTCGCTATTGCCACATCCGTATAGGGGATTCCCAATTTGCGAAGGGCTTTCATTTTATCTTTTAGAATCGTATTATCCAGCTTTTGGTCGATTAGCCAAGGATATGATGGCATAATACTTCCAGGAGAGGTAATGGTTGGATCTAAAAGATGATCAAAATGCCACTTATTAGGATATTTAGAGCCAATACGGTGCAAATCAGGTCCAGTTCGTTTCGATCCCCATAAGAATGGTGTATCGTAAACATATTCACCCGCCTTGCTATACTCGCCATAACGGGCAGTCTCCGATCTAAATGGCCGAATAGTCTGTGTATGACAATTCACACAACCTTCCCTTACATAGAGATCCCGACCTTGCAGTTCCAACGCTGTATAAGGCTTTACACTTGCGATTGTCGGTACGTTTTTTGAAATGGTAAATGTTGGAACCATTTCAACCATACCACCGATTAGAATTGCAATAAGTGCCAATACCATAAACAAAATGGGCTTACGTTCAAGACGGCGATGTTGAGATTGCTCATTGACCTGAACCGGTAATAAAGCAGGAGCTTCAGCAGGTTCATTTGCCAAAAGTTTCCCTTGCTTCATGGTCTTAATCAAGTTGAATGTCATCAAGAAAACCCCAGATAAGTATAGTGCCCCACCTAATGCTCTCATCATATGCATTGGTAAGATTTCCAATGTTGTTGCTAAGAAGTTCGGATACTTCAATACGCCTTCCGGTGTAAACTCTTTCCACATCAAGCCCTGCACAACTGCTGCCCAGTACATTGGAATCGCATAAAATAAAATCCCCAATGTACCAATCCAAAAGTGTGTCGATGCTAGCTTTTTAGAATATAATTCTGTTTTATAAATACTTGGGATCAACCAATAAAGGATACCGAAGGTCATAAATCCGTTCCATCCTAATGCTCCTACGTGTACATGTGCAACGATCCAATCTGTAAAGTGTGCGATCGCATTGACTTGCTTTAAAGACAGCATTGGACCTTCAAAGGTTGCCATACCATAACAGGTCAGTGCTACGACCATAAATTTCAGCATCGGTTCTGTCCGCACCTTGTCCCAGGCACCACGCAGCGTTAACAGCCCGTTTATCATACCACCCCAGCTTGGTGCAATCAACATAATCGAGAATACAACTCCTAAGGACTGTACCCAGCTTGGTAATGCTGTATATAACAAATGATGAGGTCCTGCCCAGATATAGATAAAGATCAGTGACCAAAAGTGCAGAATACTCAATTTATAGGAATAAACGGGACGGTTGGCCATTTTTGGCAAAAAATAATACATCATCCCCAGGTAAGGAGTCGTTAGGAAAAAGGCCACTGCATTATGGCCATACCACCATTGTACCAATGCATCCTGAACACCTTTGTATACATAATAGCTTTTCCATCCGGCTACAGGCAATTGAATGGAGTTAACGATATGCAAGACTGCTACAGTAACAAACGTAGCGATATAGAACCAAACTGCGACATACATGTGACGTTCGCGTCGTTTGATAATTGTGCCAAACATATTGATTCCAAATACAACCCAGATCAGGGTAATTGCAATATCAATTGGCCACTCCATTTCAGCATACTCATGGCTTGAGGTCAGCCCCAACGGAAGTGTGATAGCCGAAGCAACAATGATCAATTGCCAGCCCCAGAAATGAAGCTTACTCAGGACATCACTGAACATTCTTGCTTTAAGCACCCGCTGCAAGGAGTAATAGACCCCCATAAAAATACCGTTACCCACGAAAGCGAATATCACAGCGTTAGTATGTACTGGACGTACACGGCCAAATGTTGTGTATTGCAATCCGAAGTTCATTTGGGGCCAGACGAGTTGCGTTGCCACAAGCAATCCTATAGTCATACCAACTATCCCCCAAATAATGGTCGCGATTCCGAAATTTCTGACAATTCTATTGTCGTAATTAAATTGCTCTAACTGCATTACTTAAATTGTTGATTCTGAATCAAAAGTAAGCAGCATTCTATGACAATCTAATGATAGAGAGTGCGTACAAAAGTGATGTGCGTCACTTTGTTTTAATGGGGCAAATTATCGAATATCCGTTATGTAATAATTGATTTTAAGCCATTTAAATAATAAATATGAATAGGGCCGCGATTCAAGCTATGTATTTTGAGAGCAAAAGTGACCGTTGTCACTTTCATAGAAGAGATAGGTATATTTTCTTTTGATTAAGGCGACATTCAATAAGGTTATTTTCATCGTCTGGATGAGAACATCCAAAGGCTATCGACGCTGACCCAGTATATAAATGCCTTATAATTCTGAATAGCTCTTATCAAAAGCAGGAGGTCACTGGTATTTGCTATATAATCTGCTGCTCTACTTCTATTTAGGAAATATTCACATAATAGCAGGTATATTCAATTTAAGATCACTATGGTAAGAGCTGCAATAACATGAGGTAAGATACGGTCTTAGGCGGCAAGCAGGTATACACCGTCATGATAAGGACTGTCCTATAGCCGCATTTTCGCAGTGGATCCAATGCATCGTTTTCTGGAAAGTATATAAACGGAATAATAGCGCAATACTTTAGATCAGTACCCGGCAGAACCGTATTTTATAGTACAACTTCGGAGACTTATCTCTGTGTGGCTTTGTGGCGGTGCCATTGCTCTCTGGAACCTTTA
>NZ_JBWKUH010000044.1:0-24211 GCF_059420745.1 Sphingobacterium sp. GW821-FHT03E03 | reverse complement strand
AAAGTTTTTATATCAACGTTTGTTTATATTCATCGAAATGTTCGCATATTTCTTCCATTCCGATACTTTTACCCATTAGATCAATGAAGCGGTTTTTATACAGTGAAAAAATATACAAACCTGTGGCAATATTCCCGATAACAAATATGCCTTCAAGTTCGTTGCTTCTAACGATCTTATCCTTCAGATGACATTCCTTTAGCAATGGAATATTGTAGGAAGACCATTTCCCCATTCGATCTCTAAGTATCAATCCGATATCTTTTGTTTTCATCATTGTTATTGTCTTTTCTAATGATAGAACAGTTGTCAAAGATTAAATGTTTCAAAAATTCAACGACTAAAAACAGAACAAGTGTTTAATTTTAAGTCCACCGTATTTATACGTCCGTTTATCTTTCAACTACCTAGCCCAACTATTGGTCATGGCAGGAGTCATACTATTATTCCAGGCCCCTACCTAGCATTTCCGATTCCCTATTTCATTGGGAATACCCGGAGAAACATGGTCCGCTGAAAAAAAAAGTTTCCAAACCTTTCGGAATGGAAACTTGATGTTAAAGGTCTCCCATGGAGTAAGTTTTACTTTTTACCTGGCAAGTAGATCTGGAACCCAACGCCTACACCCAAACCACTCGCTCCAGTACCGGTATTAATGCTGGCCTTGCTATAATTGTAACCGAAAGTTGCTTCCAAGGCTACAGTTCTGGTAATAAAATGCGCATAACCAACGTTTGCTCCTAATGCCAATGCAGCGCTTTTTCCAACCGAGCTCCCAGAGATACCAATGTCACCCTGACCGAAAAAACGTCCTGTGGACGAGCCACCTTGAGGAAAATAATATCGAACAAAAGGTGCTATACCATAGGTCCATTCGTTGTCCGCATCCTTCTGTGTTCGCAACCCAAGGTTAGCCTGTGCGCCGATTGCTAAACCGTCTGACACAAAATAGCCTGCGCGCGGTTGCAATGCGGCATTAAATGACTTTCCTTCGAAACTATAACCCAGACTACCGATTGATCCACCAACCATCCAGTTGCCTTGACGGATAGGCTCAACACCGACATCGGAGGACATCTGTGGCGTAGTTTCGATCTTTTGCGCGTTTGCCTGTAAACAAATACCGCCTGTAACCAATAAAAGTAGTGCAAATTTTCTCATAGTATCTTTTTTAATAAATTACTTTAGTTTAATAACAAGCTACATGGTTGAAAAGTTTTGTATTTATTATTAATTTCATTTTTAGTACAGAAACTATCTTATCCCATCCAATAGCAGCTCCATCGCACAAAAAAAACAACGATTCGATGCTGACAGCTGTTCAATCTGTAAAAAGGAATGATGAGAACAACAATTCAATTTCGTAGTGGTGCGCCGATGACATTTGAAGATGCTTTTATACTACTAAACGAAATAGACCCTATCGGCAATAGTCCAGGTACGGATAGCGGCACACCCGTACGCAAAGCTCCAAAGGTTCCTGACTTGAAAGAAGTAACACCGGATAACTATTATCCGGAAAGTGCTAACGGTCCCGATCCGACAGAGGAAGAGCAACGTGACAGAGATGATCTGGACCATATCGATCCAGAACATGACAAACATCCGCAGAAACCGGATCATGAAGAAGAGGATATCTATACGCCCGATACTGACCAGGAGGAGGATGTGGAGGAAAAAGGCTTATAATGAAAGATTAAAAATAAAACGATATGACTAAAAATCATGAAAAACAGATCAAAGATGATACAAACCCACTAATCAAAAAACTCTCTTCGTAAAGGGAGTTTTTTGATTAACGGTTCCCTATTGACGCGCTGATAACACGTCTAATGTTTGACATCCGTTGAACTATCCTTTTGTGTGGAGTCCAGTAAGGTCGTATCCCTCTGCATACTCATCTTTTGCTGCTCACTCAAGTTGTACCTTGTTTCATCGGCATCACTCGGGGCAATATTATCCGATTGTCCGCTTCCCTCCTGATTATTTTTGGAGGAATTTTTACAGGAAAATATGGTTGTACTACATAATAGCACAATTGCAATCATAGGTATTAATTTCTTAAATTCTTTCATATGTAATTATTTATGTTTGCTAATCTTTATAAAATAACCCTGTTCAAGAATCTTTAGTTCAATAAAAAATGAAAAACTGTTCCAATTGGCTACAAAGGCAGACAGTTTACCGGATAAATTTTCATTACCGAGACCCGTAATTAGGACATTTTTTAAGGGAATAAATACCCTATTGACCTGAGAGAAAAAAGTTTGGGCAGACATTCATTAAGACTTTATTTTTCGAATAAACTAGCCTCAATTGTAGCTTTTCGGCTACAATGTATCAAAATACGGCTATACGTATTTTCCGCAGTTAGCTGTTTAAACAAACATTAACAGCTCAATTATAGCAAAACCTAGCACTCTAATTGTACCTGTTTGGCCAAGAAAATCAATCATTTTAATAAACGAAAGATATCATGAACAATTCCAATTTAAACTTGCTGGTCGAAGAAAAAAGAAGCTTATTGAAACATTTCGCGGGAAAATTCACCACCGATCCTGACGAAAAGGAGGACTTGATTCAGGAAACACTTATTCGCGCATTGAAGTCGATCGATGACTTTATTAAGCATCCCAAATTAATGTCCTGGTTGTACGTGATCATGAAGAATGTTTACATTAATCAGTATCGCAAAGCAAAGCGAACGAACGAAATTCATGAAACCTACATTGGCCTCGAGGCTTACAATACAACTGAATCGAATAAAGGTGAAAACAAGTTCGTATCAGACGATATCGAAAAGGCGATGTGTAACCTTTCGGAGGAAAATTACCAAATCTTCCAGTTATTCTTGGAAGGTTACAAATATCATGAAATTGCCTCCTATTTTGGGATGCCAGAAGGAACAATAAAGACGAGAATACATATGACACGCAAGAAATTACAAAAGCAGCTAAAAGTATATCAACTTAAATAAAACCAAATATCATTTTTGCTGTTAACATAGCATAAGTCCTTTATAGAGATTTGTCAGTACACTAAAAAAATAGCCATATGAATCCTAAAATCAATAAATTCGATCAGCACTATATGTCGGTTTTGCTGATTATTTGTGGTGGTCCTATCGGAAAGGGAAATAATAAGACAATCGTTCTGTCAGCTACAACCACTCCAACAAATAAAAAACAAACTAAGGAGAATATTGAAGAGGAAAAGAAACCTGCTTCCTTGAATAAAACAAAGTAAAATACATACAAATAAAGAGATCACTTTAACTGAATAATTGATCTCTTTTTTGTCTGTGCAATACCCCAACCGACTGATAGATCTTCGCTCCGCATTTTACCCATTAATTAACAGGGTAGAAATACGTGTACTTCTTTTTTTCTCAACGGAACAGTTCCTGAATCAGTTCTTAGATTGAGAAATAATTTAATCACATAAAAATCATACGACATGGAAACGATAACAATCAATGATAGTACATTAATCAATGACTTGATACAAATCAATAATGATCGTATTGCCGGGTATAAAAAAGCAATTGAAATCGCAACACGACTCCATATCGATAGCTTAAATGGCATCTTTGTTGAATACATGAGTCAATCCGAGCTATTTATTGAGGAGCTCAAACCGTATTTAGAGCAACAAGCTAAGGCGGCTACTGATGGCACAATGGTCAGTGGAAAACTCTTTAGGATATGGATGGATATCAAATCTGTCATTTCGGGAAACGACGAAAAAAGTCTATTATCAAGTTGTGAACAAGGCGAAGATGCATTTAAGAAGACCTATAAAGATGTTGTTGACAATCAAGATTGGGAAATTACACACGATCTATTACTTCTGATTGAAAAACAGCTCGCCATACAACTTGAAGCGCATGGATACATCAAAACATTACGGGATAATGCATCTTAAATAATCCTGCTTTTATCCGAAGACCTAAGATCCTTATTATTTCAATAAATGAGGATCTTTGTATTAAAATACAGCATAATTAAGCTCCATAAACTACCTGTATGAAGATAATAAATACCAAAGGATACACAAGACGTAAAGTTAAACAAAGCTTTAAATACTTTGATGACTCAGGTAAGGCGATTACCGATACCAAGGTATTAGACAGAATAAATCATTTGGTTATTCCGCCAAACTGGAAAGCTGTTTGGATTTCAAAAAATGCGGGGAGTGATCTACAAGCTTATGGTTTTGACCAGAAGGACCGTAAACAATACATCTATCATCGTAAATTTGTGCAGCAAAAACAAACAGAGAAATTTAGGCATATTCTTTATATGGGACAGTATCTGCAAGATCTCAGAAAAATAACCTCCCGACATTTGAAACATCAGGACTGGGATATGGAAAAACTATGTGCAATTGCCTTTAAGATAATGGATAGTACACTTGTACGGATTGGAAACAAGCGCTATACGTTAGAAAACAAGTCTTATGGGCTCAGTACACTCGAAAAAAGACATGTAAAAATAACCGACAATACAATCATATTAGCCTATAAGGGTAAAAAGGGTGTCTTTCAGGAAAAATCCTGGAAAGACAAGCAGCAAGCGAAATTACTTAGCGAACTACTCCAGTTTAAAGGGAAAAGGCTTTTTCAGCTTGATAAAACATCTTGTGAAAGTAGATTTTGCGGTCGCATATTCAATGCTTATCTACGGGATCATTGTCCCGGCCAGATCAGCTGTAAAGATATCCGTATTTGGGGCGCCAGCCGCGAAGCGTTCAACCTTTTATCCCAAACAAAGCAAGGGGAAGATTTAAATACGCGAAAAAAACAGCTGAATGGGGTTATAAAGACAGTCGCCAAGCAGCTGGGCAATACCAAAACAGTTTCTGAAAATTATTATATCCATCCAGCTATACAGATGACATTTATGGAAGGAAGATTTCCATTTATCAAGGAAAAATTGACGCTTAGCAAGCTAGAAAACAAACTGTTTCGTTTCCTGTTAAAATATAGCTAATTCGCTATCGTCCAAACTTAAACCATTCGGACAGGGGGTGCTTTCTATTTTCTAACCAAAAGGCCACCATTTCCATTGCAGTGACCGAAAATGTAATCCCATTGCCACCAAAACCACAGACAAAATAGCTGTTTTTAAACGCCTTATGTTCACCAATATACGGCAGACCATCCTTGGTTACCCCAAAAGTTCCAGCCCAGGTAAAATCTGTTAAAAAAGGTTTATTGAAGATCTTCTGGAAAGACTTTCCTAACTTATCCGACTTTTTGGCAATTAGGGCATCTCGCTTCTGTGGATCGCGAAACTCTTCATCCTCCCCCCCGATCAAAAATCGACCGTCATCGGTCGTTCGCATATAGAGGTAAGGGTCGGAAGTGTTCCAGATCAATACGTCTTTGTACTGTTGATACAATGTAGAGTCCACTTCGGAGACAATCGCGAAGGTACTTAACAAGTCCACAAACTTCTCAGGAATAACCGAAACAGTCTCATAGCCCGTGCAATATATAATTTTTTTTGTGCGGATCGTTGCACCTGTAGATACTGTGACCACAGTGCTCTGCCCATTGCTTTTAACAGAGACAAGTTCCGTCTTATCAAATACCTCCAATCCCGCTTTTACATTATAAACCAATAGTTCATGGGTAAAGCAAAAAGCATCCATACTAGCTCCCTGTCCGGAAAGTATCCCACCATACGCATTCGCTAGCCCATATTGCGCTTGAATTTCGTCCGCAGATAGCCAGTTGACGGCAAATCCTGCAGATTCCCGCGCATTAAATTCCTGTTTTAGCCATGGAATATCCTTTTTACGTGCGGCATAATATAAGGATTCCTTTGCGCGAAAACCGGCTTTAGATTTGATTTTCCGTGTAAGTAAACCAATGTCATCTATTGCTTTGCTACAGGCCTTATAACTAGCAATAGCGCCCTCTTCACCGATTAGTTTCTTTAATTCATAGAGCGGTGTATCAATCTCATATTGCAACATGGACGTTGTTGCTGCTGAGCTTCCATTAGCGATCTCGCGTTTATCAATAAGCACACAGTTCTTCCCCATCGCCATACATTGATGGGCAATGAGGGCGCCAGTGATTCCGCCACCAACAATTAAAATATCGCAGGTTTTGTCCTGATGCAGGGAGGGATAAGTCGCCAAAAGCCCATTTTTTATCAACCAAAAAGGTTCATTAGATTTTAAATCCATAATAAGTGACAAGCAAATGCACTAATAACCAAATACGAGAGGAAAAGTTTGGATTGCTGTTTCCTAAAGTTCCATTTAACATATTCCAACGCGCCATGGTTTACCATAGGCACTTCGCAGATTTGCCCTTGTCAGAAAAAGATCTTGCCCATAGATAACTTACAATTATTCGCATCAAACCAAATTGAATTGAATAATGTTCTTTAGTAAAAAGGCATGAAAAATATTATTCCTGAACAGAAAGAAGGAAAGAAACTGGATTGCTTCGAATCCATTGATTTTGAGAGTACCACAATGGCTGACCTGGCCTTTGATTCCGCATGTTCCAGTCTCTCACATGTCAATCACTGGTATGAGCTAGCCACAATTCCAGCGACGACTTTTCAATTGACGAACAGCGTTGGACTGCCTATTGACCGACCATTGGCGCTACATGACTATATTAGGCTGAATATCCCTGGTCCCGGCCTTCCCAGCAGTGCCGGATATGACTGGGTCAATGTCGTTAATATCATCCAGGATTCAACAGCCGAATATAAACTATATGCCTTAACCCTAAAACCTTGCCCAGACCCACAACATCCGGAAAATAAAGATACCGCCCACTTTTTTGAAGGGATCTCCTCCTCTACCTTTCTCGTAGAACAACGACGCAACAGCATTTTAATTCAGTATGCGGGACGAAACGAGATTATCAACGTGGAAAACCATAGCCTTGGAGACAATATCAGAAACTTAATTATTGGGATGGCTGCTAAAATAGGTGCATCTTATCCGCAGTGGAAATTGCTCGTCAAAGGCCTTGCAAACCATATCCGCAGCGAACAAAAATAAATATAGGAGCGAACTGTCAGGTAGAATACGATTTATTTAAAAGAAAATAATTTTAAACATTGAAATCTAGCCAATAAAAACATCCGATTTGCCACAGATAACCATTCAAACTGTGTTAATTTTTTCGTATATTTAAGCTATATCATAAGGAGTTTTTGGGTTACGTATGAATACTGCTTTTCAATCTAACAATCAAAATACGATCAATCTTCAGCATTTTGGTAGTCTTGTTGTTTTGGATGAACAATTTACTATTGTGGCTTTGAGCGAGTTTGCAGCTGAAAAAGCTGCCCTTCCTACTTCCACACTATTGGGAACTAACTTTTTCGAAAGTTTTGCTGTAGCCTTTGGTGATGCTATTCGAAAAATAGCGACTGCGTTGAGCGAGTTACGAGAACATGGACAATCGCGTCATATTCTACCTATTAAAATATTCCAAGAACGTGTCTATTTTAAACTTAAAATATACCAGGGGCATTTTTATATTGAATGGGAGGAACAACACAAAAAATATATATCCGCAAGAAAGATAAACGAATTCAACTTCTTACTTGACACCATCCAACCTAACAACTGGGATCGAGTCTGTTTGGCTATCAATAGATTATTGAATTACGATCGTGTTTTTGTTCTTCAGGTTCAAGAAACAGGATATAGTGAAGTGATTGCCGAACATACTTCTGATGGCAAACCTTATTTTAGAGGGAAAGAATTTTCTAAAGACTTCATGCCCAAAGAGGCAATGGAATATTATAGTAACTATTCGTATCGTTATATCCCCAATGTTAAAAAAAATGACCAGAATTTTGTTTATATTGAAGACAGCATTGATACACTTTCCAGTTTGCTCTGCCCACTTCCCCATCTCCATCGTCTTTTTCTGGAAAAGATCAATGTTCAGAGCGCCTTATTTTTCCGTATTTGTATAGATGACGAATTTTGGGGGCTAGTTGTAGCGCAGCACGCAGAAGAAAAAGTGATAGATCTGCAACAACGGAAACTTTGTACTTTTGCTATTCAAGCCGCTACCAACAAATATGAAAGCCATGTTAAACAGAATCTACTTGAAAGAACAGAGCTCCTTAATAGCGCAGAAGTAGAACTAAAAAGAAGCCTATCTGAGAATAAAATGGTGAATTGTGCTTTGGTTCAGCACATAGATACCCTCATGCAATTGGTCAATGCGGACGGTTTGTCTATATTTAATCAGGGTGATGTATTTAACCATGGGCATACACCACATAAAACACTGTTTTATGAAATCATTCAATTCCTGCAAACGCATAGTGATAAAGCTTTATTCAAGGATTACAATTTTACATTAAATCATCAGAATCATTTTAAAGAAAAATTGAATTTTGCGGGTCTGATGTACCTCAAAGTCGGCATAGAAAGTGATTATTACCTTGTATGGTTCAGAAAAGCAAGCCAAAGTCGTGTCATGCAAATCCGGCAGGATCAAAAACACCGTCGAAAGCCGGATTGTTTGGAGGTCTGGGAGGATGTTCGTTATGATGTGGCAAAGCCATGGAATGATGCTGAAATCAATTTTGTCCTGCGATTGAATCAGATTATCAAAGAATCTATATTTAGAAAGCTCAAAGAAAGACAGTTACTCAACGAAGAACTGCTGAGCCTGAACAATGAGTTAGAAATGTTTACTTATACCCTATCGCACGATCTGAAAAACCCCTTGTCAATCTTAAAAATGGGTATACAATTTCTACAGCAGCATTCCGACGATATTGATCTTTCAAAAACTAACAAATGGTATCAAAATTTCAGCAGGAGTGTTTCCAATATCGAAGACATCATCAACAATATGGTCCAATTGAGTCAACACCGTGCGAGCGTTTTGGACAAAGAACCACTTCCCATGGCTTACACACTGCAGCGTATTTTCCAGGAAAACAAAACCCTTTATAATACACCTGATTGTCAGTCATATTTTGGGCAATTACTACCGATTTGGGGCGAAAAGAGTGCCGTCTACCAGATCTTTACCAATCTTATTGTTAACGCGATCAAATATTCAGCTCAATCGGACAAACCTGCGATTAAAATTGAAAGTACAAATCAGGACGATATGACTTATTATTGCATCAAAGATAATGGTATAGGCATCCCTGAGGAGCATCTGCCACATATCTATGAAATGTTTTCCCGTGCTGACAACGTCTCGGGTATTCCAGGTACAGGGATCGGACTATCGCTTGTTAAACGCGTCATGGAACGTTTGGGAGGTACAATAGAGATCGAATCCACCGTTGGTTTAGGAACAACAGTCCACTTATATTTCCCTATTGTGGCACCTTTTCCGGATCATATGCTCAATGATTGATTTACGTAGCTTCGGAGAATATGACTGCTAGAAACCGCTCCGGAGCTAATCATATTGCTGATGATTGACGTGTTGGAGTTCTGCCCAAAAAGATCAATACTAGTTCTTCTTAGTTAATTTTCGGTAAACAACCAGGGTTATCACAAAAATAAAAATGAGAATAAAAAGCCAAATACCTGGTTCGGCATACCATTCATTTGAATTCCCGGTATTTAACGCTTCCGTTTGTTCCGATGGTTGTGTTACTAGAGCTAGTATACAATTTAAAACATAAGGTACCTTCATCATAATCTGTTTCGTTGATCCAACATCTATAGAACCCTCGTCATGCAAAAGTCGTTTGAATTGGATTAGTTTAAACCAATTGCCCTTTGTAATTGTTCCTTTAATAAAAGCTATAGTTATAAATGATATAGCAATTGCATTCAATCATCAAAATAATGGAAAAGACATTACAGCATTCGATAGTGAAACAAGGTTTGATTATTTTATATTATTTCAGCAATAGATGGTATCGTAAATGTCTCTTTACAGAAGGCCATATTCCCGCTTTAAATACAACTCCCGCCATGAAAACGTTAGAGGACCTCGAAAAAACGAATACACTTACCAAAGGGGAACTTAGGTGCAATCATCAAGATGAAGACAATGACAGCAGTGATAGGCCACATCAAACTGATAAAAAGTCAGGTGGAGAGGAAAAAAGCAGTTAACCAAAAAAAATACAGATTAACCGCTAAGGTCAATCTGTAAGAACTCGTAGCTGATTGTTTTGGCTAAAATCGATGTCACGGATAAATACCATCCGTTTATCTCCGGTTTTTGTTGTTCGTCCATGGTAGACACATCGAAGTTTGCCTTCGCGGTCTCTAAAGATGCTGTTGTGTCCTGTACCTGACACGATCCCTCCTCTATCCGTATTTTTTTCAATAATCGGATTCGTTTGTGATTTTTCATAGCTTCCCAACGGAGATTTAGCGGTAGCATAACCAACAGCATAATTTGCTCCCGCAAAATAATTTGCAGAATACATCATATAATATTGTCCTTTGGCGTGGATTAAGAAGGATCCCTCTGTCCACCTTCTGTTAATTTCGCCAGAAGACACCGACCGACTTTCCCATTCCGATTGTGCATCACTCATGCGCGCGGGAGGACGTATTAAAAGTACCGGCTTTCCAATCACGTTCTGCATGCTACTGTCAAGCTCGATACCATAAACCCAGCTTTCTTCAATAGCATTGTACCCCCATTTAGACTTGGCCCAATCGGCAATTTCGGAGGCAACGGGATGTTCATAGCAGCAACGCGAATAAAATAAATAATTTCTATTGTCGACATCCCGAAAGACATTCGCATCAATAATAGGATATCCAGGGTCAAATAATGGTTTACCTGTCAAATCTATAAATGGTCCCAAAGGACTATCCGCTACGGCAACACCAATACGATAATTCTCCAGCTTATTTCCAGGGTTTTCCTTCCAGTGCGCACTATAATACATATAGTATTTATTATTGATGGCGTACACCTCTGGCGCCCAAAAGTCCTTGATCCCCCATCCTTTGGCCTGTTTGCCATCATACACTTTCCCAGCTTCCTTCCAATGCCTTAGATCTTTAGAACTGTATGCTATAAACCCATTTTCTGTGCCTCCCGTTCCGTATAGATAATATAGATCTGTAGGTGGATCATATAAAATAAAAGGGTCACCAAAAGCGACATCAATAGGCTCGTCAGATTTGTTGACAAGCTCAAGCAACCTGAACTTGGAACTGTCAAATTTGGGAATTGCAATACCACTTTGTCTATCAGAAGCAAGATCAATAGGTACAATAGCTGTATGTCTTGGAGCAACTTGAGTGTCAGAATAATGTGTATGACATATATAATACCATTGTTGTCCTTTTTGGAATAAATCACCATGGCCAGTACCGGCAAATCCACTTGTATGCTGGCTCAATAAAGGATTTGTTTCAATTTTTTTCCAGGGACCATACACATTGTCCGCTACCGCAACACCTACGGCATAGTCTTTATTTCTAAAATCATTGGCCGAATAAAACATATAATAATGATTGCCTTGCTTTACAACAGTAGGTCCCTCACTGACTGACCATGTTGAACCTGCAGTATTCTCCCAAGCTTTTTCAGCATGCAAACATTCTTTTAATGTTTCTTTTTTGATTCCTGAATAGTCATCTTTTAACTCCGCAACGAAGATGCGGTTTCCTTCCACCAATCTCACATGAAACAAATATTTTTTACCATCGCTGTCCCTAAAAACATAGGGATCAATCTGCTTTCCGCCATCAATAAGCGTTTTGGCAATGACCTGTTTAAAAGGGCCCATTGGAGAATCGCTGATAGCGATGGCAATTTGCTCATCAGCCGTATAAGCCATGTAAAATTTGCCTTGCTCCGACCAGACTTGAGGTGCCCAAAAGCCTTTGGTTCCAAATACATCTTCTTTTACCAATGCAAATCCGGCTTTTGCACCAATGGGGCCCGCCCATTGTTTCAAGTCTTTAGACCGATATACTTTAAAGCCTAACTGTTTATCGCCATCCCCATTGGTACCATATAGATAGTAATAACCGTTATCGTAGAAAATGGTGGGATCCGCCTGAAAAATAGCATTTTCCAATATCAGTAACCTGGCCATAGAATCGGTTGGAGACTGCGTAAAAATACCATGCCCTGTTGCGTAGCTCAACGAATCTATCGCACTGAGAATAAAAAGCAATACATAAAATTTCATCTGTTTCACCTGAATACAATTTAAGTTCACACTAAAATTGAACAAATAATTTTTATATCACAGGTGTTATCGTATCAATGAAAGATCAATTTGTATCTTTTTCTTATTATCAGGGTTAATTCAATATCCCATTTTCGAAGGCAAACTTCACTAAATGTGCTGTATTTTTCACACCCGCTTTATCAATTAAATTTTGACGATGGCCCTCCACTGTACGCTTACTCAAAAAGATCTTATCGGCAATTTCAATATTTGTATAGCCTTCAGCGATAAGCCCCAAGACTTCAAGTTCACGTTCAGAAATTTCAAAATCTGCCCGTGATCCTATCGGATGCTGCGCGTAACGTTGCCCCGAACGTATATGTTCCAAAAGCAACATGGAGATCTCTTCACTCATATATCGGCCACCAGCTGCAATGTGGTTGAGCGCAAAAAGTAATTCGTTATACCCAATGTTTTTCACCAAATATCCCATAAGGCCATACTCAAACCCTTCGATGACATAATTAATCTGGTTCAACATCGACAGGATGACGACTTTTATATTTCCATATTGCTTATATAAGACCCGCAAAAGCGCTATACCATCCATTTCCTCCATGCTGATATCCGTCAAAATAATATCTGGAACTGAATCTGGATTCGATTGCAGGTAATCTAGCGCTTCCTTACCATTGGAAGCCTCCCCAACAACTTCAAAACTATCCTGGGATTCTAAAAGCAATTTAATACCATTGCGCACCACCATATGGTCTTCTACCAATAGGATTTTTATCATATCGTCTTTTTAAATAGTTGATTTAAGAATTATACCCTCTTCGAGGGTGTCACTAACAATTTGAGCACTGTAAAGCTCTGTTATTTTTATTAAACGCAATGGGCTATCCACACGTTTGGGTGTCTGTAATGAATTATCTTCTTTAAAATAAGGTAACACCTTAATAAAGATTGCAAAATCGATGAGCTGCACAGATATCGAAATTGCCTGAATAGGCATCTCCTCCTTCAAATATTCAAATAGTGCCGTAAGCAACTTAAAAAGGCGAACTTGAATATGACGCTGAAGTTCCTTTAAATTTGGATCGAGAATAATATCTATGGTAAAACTCAGCTTTTGTTTATAGGAAGCCACTACTTCATCAATCGCATGGAAAATCCCGAGATCATTCAAGATAGGGTTATAGAGCAAGGTCGCTTTATTACGCAGCTCGATTACTAGAGAAGTCAATGAATCCCGTAAACAATGTAGCTCTTCAAAATCACCGTGTCTATTGGTGAAATTCTGGAGCGAAATACGCATACCATACACTTCTTGCGCAAGTTCATCCCTAAAGTAACGCCCAAGACGCCCGAAATCTTCTTGTTGACTCCGGATAATGGATTTGTAAAACTCTTCTTGGTTCCCACCCCAAATCTGATTTAGATCATGCCCCTCTTCGTTTCGCTGTGATTGATCTATATATAAATTTTCGTCTTCGTTCCCCATAGTATTCTCCTTTTTGTACCTATGATTAATAACCATTATCAAACTCGAACAGTTTTTAAAAACTGATAAAACGTTAAAAGATGGCTGTATAGTTTATAGTACTACGTATAAATACGTAGTACTACGGGATAAAGAATGGATTTAAACAAGGTAAACACTTGTTGTTAAAGTAAAAAACACCTTAATTTTATCCCCGAATCAGACAGTACAACCATTGAAATAAATGACAATTAACACTGATTTACAGCTAATTACAGTAGAAACAAAATTACTCACCGCGATTTTAAATTTAAAAACATTGACTTTTATCTTTTTTTTCTAGCACCCTAATTGTAGTAACCTTGGCACTGATAGACACTTAAAATTGATAATATGGAAAATACAACAATCGATCAACTGTTTAAGGAAAAGAGACCTACATTAAAATATTTGGCTGCTCAATTTACAAGTGATCCAGATGAAAGAGAAGACTTGGTACAAGAAACTATGGTTAGATCATTGTCTTCCATAGAAAAGTTTATAAAGCATCCTAAGCTCATGTCCTGGTTATATATCATTATGAAGAATACATATATTAACCAGTATACACGGAATAAGAGACTGGAAAATTACCGCAACGAATATATAAGCACCGGTTATGTCAATGAAATTACACGTAACCGTGGCGAAAATAACTTTGTGGCATCGGATATTCAGTATGCGCTCAATAATTTACCAAAGGATTATTACAATGCTTTTGCGCTATTTTTGGAAGGGTTTAAATATTACGAAATTGCGGAGCACTTGCAAATACCTGAAGGAACTGTAAAGACGCGTATCCATATGGCGCGTAAGTCCTTACAAAAGCAACTTAAAACCTACTCGAAGAGTATTTATTAAAAATAGCAACCCTTTATATAGTGAAGCAGGCGCTCATCGTGCCTGCTTTTTTGTTTGGCTATTTCTGATTTGATTTTTTGGGTCAACAGGCGCTCTCCCATTAATTTAGTATATTAGACTAGGTACTAACTAAATACAGATTAATAATATAGAAATATGAGAAATAAAATAAAGTTCTTGTCGCTAGTTGTCAGCAGTGGTTTACTATTCATGATATCCTGCCAGTCTGTCTCCAATGACAATCAAAACCGGATACGGGTCAGCGGTGAAGGAAAAATTAGGATAATGCCGGATCAAGTTACACTCACCATAAATACGGCATTTACAAAACCGAGGATGGTGGATGCTGTAAGGGAAACACAAAATACAGTAGATAGTGTCATTGCTATACTTGGTAAATACGGGAATAAAAAGGAAGATATAAAGACAAGCAGTGTCTCAGCCAATAAAGACTATCAATATATTGGAAATACGACTAAATTTGTCGGCTACCAAGCACAGCAGACTATCGATTTTGTTCTGCATGATTTATCCAAATTCACTGAATTAACGGGAAAATTACTCGAGACAAAAATAAGCGGAATTGGTTCCATTTCATTTGCCCACTCCAAAGCCGACAGTATTCTACGGGAAGCTGACCTGATTGCCTATGACGACGCACTAAAATCCGCTCAAAAGCTGGCTTCGAGAGCTGATGTAAAAATTGGCAAACTCTTGTTCCTATCAAACGATGGCAGCGCTTCCAGTGAGTCTACCAGTAACAGAACCGGAATGGCTTTAGAAACATTCAGTAAGGCTTATGGCGGAGAAGGTTTTAAAATAGCGCCAGAGGTACTTGAATTTAAAAGAACAATCTACACCGAATTTGAAATAAAATAGCATACCCGCCATACAATACGATCGGTCCAGCGCACAATAAAATGTCCCCAAAGGTTGTACACTTTTGGGGACATGGTATTTTCAGTATTTTTTTATTGCAATTTTGCTAGAATTTGAGACTCAGCTCGGCAGCAAAATTCCTCGGCATTTGGGCGACAACCACTCCTTGTCCAGAAAAATAATGTGCATTGCTGATGTTGTTCATCTTGACACCAAAACGATAGAAATCACGTTCAAGAGAGATCGAAGCATTTAGCAACGTATAGGCTGGGAATACAAATTTCCCGATTGTAGAATTATCAGCAGAAACCTGCTTTCCAACATGATTGACACCAAATCCAAAACCCAGTCCCTGTAATCTCGGTGTCTGTAACACATAGCTGACCCAGGAGTTGAAAACTTGTGCTGGACCGGCAGAAGCAGGACGGCGCCCTTCTACTGTTGGGTGAGCCCGTTGGAATCTACTATCATTATAGGTATAGCCCGTAAGAATATTCAACCCTTTGATCGGATTGGTGATCAATTCGAGCTCAATACCTTTGCTTCGTTGTTCTCCATCCTGAAAAGTGATATCAACCTTATCTATAGTTTCCGAACGGGTCATATTATTCACAACAATATCATAATAGGAAGCCGTAAAATTAAAACGGTTATTCCAGAAATTGGTTTTGATCCCCGCTTCCCATTGATTGGCCAGTTGTGGTTTCATCTCCTTTGGATATCCATCAGGATTATTGGGCACTGGAGGCACATAGCTAAAGCTGTTCATATAGTTACCATAGGCGGACAACTTATCTTTAAGCAGTTGGTATACCACACCAAATTTGGGTGAAAGTGCGGTTTGTTTAAAACTTAAATCCCGTTTATTTGAGTTGAAATCTAATAGACCACGGCTGTTATAATGATCCAATCGCAAGCTCACGATAGTCGTTAATCGATCTGTCAGAGACAGTACATCGGATATATAAGCACCATAGATGTTGCTTGAAGAATAGTTACGTTGTAGTGGTCTTGTAGACAGTTGTATTTTTTGCGAGGCCAGTTGATTGGAAATAGGCAAATAACCTTTTTCTAAATCCAGCGCATTGATGGTATCAAACACAACAATAGGTGAATTATTATTCCGTAAGGTCTGGTTCAGATAATCTACCCCGATCAAAATTTTATTCTTAACACTTCCGATCTGGAAGCTTCCATTGAAATTTTGCTGGATACTCGTAGAACTTCCCTCGGTATTCTGCCATTGGATATTCCGCTCAAGCATAGCATCACTTTTATCTCCTCTGATAAATTGGTATTGGTACATACCCTCTGTTTTTCTAAAATTTCTGGAGATCAACGTCTGTGAAGTCCAATTATCTGAAATCTTATAATTTACCTCACCCTTGATATTGATGGATGGGGCTTTCAGCGTAATATCATTGTTAGAATAAGATCTATTCCAATCAAAACCAAGTTCCTCAGGTCTCTTTGCAATAAATTGGCGTGTACGTGTAAGGAAAATAATTGGTGTATTCGTCCCTTCGTAGTTGTATATCTGCGCACCAAGATTAAACGTTAAACGATTATTGACTTCGTAGCTAAAAGTCGGTGCAACAAAAAATGATTTTCTAAATTCGGAATCACGGAAACCGTTTTGGTACTGATAGGCTGTATTTAAACGAAACAACGTCTTACGATTGCTGGTGATAGGTCCAAATACATCAGCTGTAAGGCGATTTAAGTTATAGCTACCAAATAAATAAGATACTTGGCCGCCGTAGTAATCCTTAGGTTTCTTCGTGACGAGGTTGACCAATCCACCGAAAGAGGTCGCTGCTCCGCCATATAAAGTACCTGAAGGACCTTTTATAACCTCGATACGTTCCACATCCGCAGGATCAATTTCACCATTCGTGTTTGCAGGGAGGCCATCTACCAAACCTATTTTCGTTGGGAATCCACGCAGATTGTAATAAATAGCACCATCTGACCCACGGCCTGGACTTCCTTGCACTTTTACCATCCCCACAACGTTTTTAACAGCCTCCGACAAATCAGTGGTCAACTGCTCTTTCATCAATTCTTTGTTGACATTGGAATAGGACTGTGGGTTTTCCATATAGCCCAACTGCACCTTTGCAACTTTTGAGCTATCGCGTTCTAAGAATTTATTGCGTCGGTAACCATATACGGTCACCCCATCCAGATAGTAATTGTTTTTAGTCCCGTAAATCGTTGGAAGGACAGTTGTCTGGTTGTCAACATGAATATTTTCCCGCAATAACTCAATATCATTTAGACTGACTTGTAGAATATAATCACCTGGAGGAACATGGTCTAAATAAAATTCTCCAGCAGCGTTTGTCCGCCCCTGGTAAGATGTATTTAATAGCCGGACAATGGCATCCTTGGCAACTACGGACTGGTCTACCATGATTTTGCCGGATATACGATCAGCTTTCTGGCCGAATGCTGTGAAAAACAGCAGGATTGAGACGATAAAAAGTATCGATCTTTTCATAAAAATTGTAATGGTTTTAAATTCTATTGAATATTTTATTTAGACAAATTCTAAACAAAAGTAATCTATATTTTTAAAATTCAAAACAAGCTTATAAATTCAGGCTGACAACAAACCTTTCGCCATTCACTTGTAATATTTACTATAAAAAAAATAAAACTATCTAATGAGTACAATTATTTCCTCACAGCACTCTTAAACAACAAAAATAGGCTATTAGCACTTATTTATATTCAATAAATTTAAACCCAATTTCCACAAAAAAGATAAAAAAAAGCTGTTTAGCGCACTTATTTTTAGATTAGAAAGCCGCCCCCCTACTTCCTGTCTCATGGTATATTAATCGATAAAAAAGCTACTCTCAGAAATTTCCAAGAGTAGCCAAAGTTTTAGATTTTTCTTTGGAATATTTAGGGTACGATGCTCAATACTATATTCGTACTCCGGGCGTTAACCCCAGGATCATACATAGATTCTATTGTCGTGATTCCTGAATTAAAAATCCCTAGGTTATTCGCTTTAACCTCATACTCGTAAATGGATCTTCCCTTAGACAAGCGATCCATAAAATAATTTGTTGAAGCATCTTTCGAGCTGAAATAGTAGTTCTTCCGCCATTGATATCCCGAAGGACTAAACACCGGTTCTACACCAGCTGGACGGCTATCTTTCAGATGAATGTATTGCATCGGCTCGTCATTGATTACCGTAATCCTAACTTTGATACGTTCCCCCAGTTTAGCTTCCTTGGATTCTACCCATTGCCCTTTTCGTTCCACTAGATATACTTTCTGAACGGAAAGTGCATTTGTACTTGATTTTATCTGATCAAGATCAGCAAAATACTGATGCACAACTGCTCCATAAACCGTTCTTTCGTTATGATTTTGAACTTGAATATCAAGATCAGTCTGCAAATCGACTTTATCGAACTGCTTACTGACTTCTCCCAAAACAGTATTGCTTAATTCGGCCTTTTTGTTGTTAATCGAGATCTGTACCGTATTTTCAACAACAAAGTCTTTTGGATTGTTAGCCAATAACAGTGCGTATATTGCATCTACAGTCATCCAGGTACTATACCAATGATTTACCTGTTTGTTATAATAGATCCATTGAGTGACTTGATTTAGCTTAGCCGGATTGTTTATTTTGTACGCTTCCACAAGATAGGATTGCAAACTGATCTTATTGTACTGGTTTACATTACTTTTCCAATACATTCCTTTCTGCACATCGATCACGGCCTCCTGATCAAGTCTATTCTTGATCTCCATGCTCTGCTTGCCCTGGCCAAAGATCTGGCTCACAATCCATGTTTTCGCTGCCAATCCAGCGCTACGACCAGCGCTACTTAACGAAGAATTGACCAATTTGCGCTGCAATAATTGGAGGGAATCCTTTGGTATAGGATTAAATTCAGTCCAATATCGTCGTGCAAACAAATAGTCTATCCCTAGATCGGCGCTGGCTTTGGCTGAAAATATAGCGGGATCCCGGTCAAGATAGTGTGAGAGTTTTGCAGCCATCGCACGGATATCACTATTGACCAAGCTTTTATCCAAATAGAGTACCTTACCGATAATTTCAAGCATACGGATACTAATTTCAGTATTAGCCCGTCCTCCATCAAACCATGAAAATGAACCATCTGCGGATTGATTATTGCGTATTTTTTGTTCAACAGCGTTGATTTCGGCTTGTATATCCGTTCCAAAGAACGCTGCAATTTTCTTCAATCGTTCAGCATCACCCTGTATGTCACGCAACCAAGGCATTTCTTCCATTTTGAACTCATTTAAACTACTATTCTCCTCCAATCGGCCTTTTTTTGTATCAACATTCAATTTTTTGAAGTAGTCTGTCACTGCTGGATAATGCAACTGAATATATTGGGCCATCTTGAGACCAAACCACTTACTACTCAACTGTTCGTTGCATTCGTAAGGATAATTTTTCAGATAGTCCAGTGCGGAGAGTATTTCTAAAATGGGATTGCTTTGTACCTGGATTTTCCCCATGAGATTGTCCTTCGTACTTCCCTTTACTGTGAAATTTTTGGATTCACCGGCTTTTAAGATGATCTTCTCTGTATCACCAATCAGTATCTTATTTGGCAATACGGGGATTTCAATAATCTCACCATCCGAAAACTCACCTCCAGCTGCAACGATACGAATCTGTATCGTAGGATATTCTGCCGGAATTGTTAACGACCATGCTACCGTGCTGTTATTTGATGCCTCAACACTGAAGTTTTTTAGCGCTGAATCGATCTGGAAAGCAGTTGAAACCACTTGATTATTTCGTGGGTCGATAAGCTCTATTTTTGCATTCCCCTGAATACGCTCTTTGCTCAGGTTTTGAATTTGTGCTTTGATCGTTAGCTGGTCATTCGTTCTAAAATAGCGTGGAATATTCGGACGCAGCATCAACTGCTTTTGGGTTTGTGTAAAATACGTCCCGCTAGCCGATGCCAAATGCTGATCATGAGCGAAAAGCAGCAATTTCCATTTCGTCAATGCTTCGGGACTATCAAATTCAAAACTGATATTCCCTGCTTCATCGGTATACAAATTGGGATAGAAGAAAGCAGTTTCCTGTAGATTAGTCCGAGCTTTTATATGTTGTAGCTGTTTATCTGCTGGTAAGTCCATCCCACCGCTAGCTGTCGCACTACCGCTCATCCCAGACTGGGCGACCTCCTCATTTACCACCATATATTCTGCGTTTACTGCATCCCCCACAGCTAAAGGCTCATACATAATCGCCGAAGTAGGCAATGGCGCCGACTGCTTTGCTGCCGCAGGCATACCTCGAAGAACAATCCGGGTACCACCGTTTCTAAGACGTGGTTCCCTTGATCCAAAGTACAGTGTTGCCGCGGCACGATAAGCTTGTTCATCGATCAACTCCTCGTATGTCACATCCCTTTCCAAGGAGCTTCCAAAGAAGCCCCTGCGGGCTGACAATAGATCATAGTTGTAAATTTCATCACGCCGATTATCCGTATAAACCCCATAGAAATTCGAAGTAAAAATGTTCCCTGAATAGGTCTGCTGTTGAAAAGCGTTTATAATATAGTAGTTATTTGATCTTGGATAATACGGATAACGAAATTGGAAAGAACCTAAAGCGTGGCTAGCGAATGCGTCCAAAGATGCATCATACATTGTCGCCAATACCTCGGTCGCGATTGGTTTATCCTCTTGTTTTACCGTAAAACTCCATTTTTCTTTTTGACCGGGTGTTATTTTATCCCTAAATGTCTTGGTTTGAATTGTTAGTTCCTTATTTTGTTGCGAAATAGGGATAACAATATGGGATAGCGTCATTTTATTATCCACCAAAAATAATGCATTCAGTTGCAGTTGCCCTACGACATCCTGCTCAGTCAGCACAAATTGATAGCTGATACGACCATCTTTCCAACTTAATACCTTTGTCTCCAATTTCTGCGAACCTCGCTCACGAAACAGTAGCAATTTCCTGGCATTTTTTACATCCGTCTGCATATTGATGGTAACCTGATCACCAATTTTGTATTTGAATTTATCCAACTGGTAGGAGAAAAACTGCTGGTCGCTTAGTTTCTTATCTTTCGACCGATATAGACTAGTGTAGCTAATAGCGCGCACCGTATCCCCTTTAAGTATACTGATGGCTTCGATCTGATATCGTCCCCAATCAAACTGTAATGAGTCCAGTATGATCTTGCTCGTATCTGCGTTATCAAAATCATAACTGGCTATCTTCGTTTTTTTCTCTTCTTTTTCGAGCGAAGCCGGATCGAAATAAAGTGGAAAATACTTGCTATAAAGATTTTTTGAAAGCAGGTGGTACTCCGCCCTTCCGAAACTTCCCCGATATTCATCTGTCAGCGGAAGGCTTGCCTGTTCCAATTTATAAATGTTGACCTTTCCGCTGAATTTTAATGGGAAACCATTTTGATTCTGCTTTAAAATGGTAACATCCCGCCATTTTTTTTCTTCCATCAGATTCGGTACCTGAATCTGGAGCTGCCATGGACGGGATGAATAGGTATAACCTCCAGAAGCCATCTGCATCTCCCCTGTCTGATTGATCACCTCAGCCTGGTATACCAATACATAATCTTTCAATCCTGAAAACTCACTATCCATCAATGGCACGCGTATCGTAAAGTTTCCCTTAGCATCCACGGTTGTGGTAGAATCACTATAAACGATATCCTTTCCTTCGTTGGCATTATAAAACGAAACTTTATACTTCACTGCTGCGCCAATTAGCGAAACACCTGAAAGACTCTCCGCCTTGCCAATGAATACCGCTGTATCTTTCGAAGTATAGGTGAACTTGTTTGGCTCAAAAGTTACTTCAAATGTTGGACGTTTATATTCTTCAACCTGAAAATATTGCTGATCAAGCTGATTAGAATCGTGAAAAACCAATAGATTATAATTTCCATTCAATGCCTTTGATGGCAATTGGAAACTCGCATGGACAGACCCAAATAGATTGGTTGTCAAACTGATCGAGTCAACCTTCTGACGATTGGCATCCTGAAGATAGATTTTCACATTTTGCTTTTCCAGGACTTTGCCCTGTTGTACATGATCATCGTAAAGAATAGTCTTAAAATAGACCTTTTGCCCAGGACGGTAGATGGCTCTATCCATCAAGCTGAGCGCACGCATATTTGTTCTTTTATTGCTCTCCTCTACAGACGTCATCCGATCTTCATAATAAACATTATTTTGTTGCTGATCCAAAGGAATCATCGTTTTTTCCCCATGAAGCAACAGCATATGATTATGTAAATAGGCAGCATTTTTGGGAGAATAGGTGGATTTGTAATTGAACTCGCCCGCAGCATTGGTCTTTAATTGCGTGATCAGTTTAGGCAGGGCTTTATTTCTCAATTGATAAAGTTCCACCATTTCATTTGCGTAGGGAGCGCCCGTTTTCCGATTCAATAGCAAACCCGTATAGACAAATTCATTTTGAGGTTTTATATTTATACTTCCAGACAAAAATGCGTCAGAAACAATCAGTTGAGAAACAGCCACATCCCGATCCTGACCATTATCTTGAAATGATTTATTATTACCGATCAAAATCGTGTAGGCACCAGCTTTAAGGGGATTAATTTTATAAATAGTATTGTGCGTCGTATAATCTTTAAAGGCTTTCAATGCCACCTGTTCCTCGTAGACCAATGGCGCATTTACTGTAGTCTGATAACTTGCAGAATCATATTTTACCGTAAAATCTTTTGCGCCCTTAACTGTAGGACTTGTATTATAAACCCTGATATATAAAGTATCCACATTCGTGTGGTTAACCTGGAAAGGAACATATTCATCCGTCGGAGCCGTTCTTTTATAATTTAGCCTGATGAAAGCCTTTTTTATTTCCCTCGTCAAATTATCTACATTCGAAACCCAGGGCGATTTTGGATATTCTTTTAACGCTTGTTCAAGATAGGTGATTGCCTTTGTCTTTTTTCCAATATCGTTGAAACTTGCCGCCAACCGATAGAGTAAAAATGTGTTGTAGTCACTTTTATAGGTTTTTATATGCTCCAGGTAGTCTCCTTCCCGCTCTTCGATATTATTCCATTTCCAATCATAAGACATGATATAGCTGCTGGCATCTGGATAATCATTCTTGGTGCTGATTGCCAGCAATTGCTTTTTAAGTTTATCCTTATCAGCCGCATTAGTAGCTTTTAATGTATTCAAAAAATCCAGATATTGATAACCTAAAAAATGGTAAAGAGTGGGATTCAGGCTCATATTTCGTGTTTCGACAAACAGCCCCTTCCAGCGCGCTATAGGTTCCGTACTTAAACTGTTTACATCCGAAATTGAGAGACGAAAAATAGAATCGATCATACCGATTTTACCTTTTGCATCTTTTGCTACAAATTTGTTCTGGCTTTTACTTGCATATCGGTTGATATTTGAAAATAAATAAAGTGCATAAAAGTTTTGGAGAACCGATTTATTCAGCTTTTCAGCAATCCGGATATTGTCTTCAAAATGTTTCTGGATACGCAAAAAAGCGGAATCTTCAGATTGGTTTACTTCCAACACTTTCCCTTCCGCCAAAAATGCACGCACCCATTCCGCCTGGTTTCCAGAGCGTCGGGCTTCGGCTTTAATATCTGCCAATATGGGCAATGTCTGTGTGAAGTTTTTAATTGCAATGAGCCTTTCGACCTCATTCCACTTTGTCTCCACCTTGCCTGGCTTAAGCTCCTGCGAAAATCCCCAGATTGGGAGACATGTCAACAATAACCAAATGTATCTTTTCATATAATACGACGCTAAATATCTACTAAATATG
>NZ_JBWKUH010000043.1:0-30018 GCF_059420745.1 Sphingobacterium sp. GW821-FHT03E03 | reverse complement strand
AAATTTATATAATTTGAGAGATATGTAAATAAATATTAAAGTTTATGTGGAGACTATATATTACTCATACGGTGTTACTGGACCTGAACATGCGCTATTAGAACCTGGTTGACAAATTACTCTGCAACTTCCTGCATAGTAGCCATCAAAAACAAATCTGAACTCACCATTAGGATACGGTGTAATCATGCCTATATAACCAACATATATTCTCTTGGGTTGAAGTATATACCCTGCGAAAGTAAAAGTGCTTGTACTTGAGGATGTTGGGCCAGTATCAGCTAATCTAATTCTTACGTCTGTATATAAATAACCAGGATTTGGGGACCATGACACATATGTCACAGAATTTATCCAGTCAAAACCAACAGAAACGTTAAAAAGGCAACCACCAACACCACAAGGAGCTGTATTAGTGACGTGGGAAGAGGTTGCTTGTGGTAATGGTAATACCTTGGAGGTTTCTAAATCTTTGGAGCCAGCAGATAAAGCGAGCATTGCCAAAATGGGAAAAATAGATATTTTCATATTCAAAGTTTATTAGTTACATATTAGCTTTTTTTATATTGTATTGAAAGTTAGCAATAAATAATGATAAATACAAAAAGCTCAAATATTTCAATTTTTCATTTTTGAAATGCTCCAATCGCAATGCGATTTGCTTCTGATCTCGCCTTTCCGCTCAAATCCAATTCACCATGGATTGCGTGACTAATAAAATTTCCTTTGTCCAGGGCAGGAGATGAATCGCTTAATCCAAAATCTCCTTGTGTCGTTGATATAAAGCCCGGATCCTGTCCAAAGATCGCATGTGTATCGCCAATAAGAGTTGATTTCCAGGTTTGTTGATTCCGAATGACTTTTCCATTCCATATCCACTGATCTTCTCTGGTACTGAAGTATAAATTGTAGTCAATCGCATTGGATTTACCTGTATTGGTGTATTTATGAATAAATACGCTATTGGGCTTGGCAACAATAATATTATTTTGGATGATGTTGTCTATACAGTTCTCAACAAGTCGTATTTCACCTTCAATTTCATCAAAATATCCTTTGTCGATATTATTGTGAAAGAGGGTATTATTCACAACATAACAGTTCAGCGTACCACCACCGGTGTAATTTAGATAGCCACCCAGGCTGATCCCCGCGAGTGAGTTGTTATAGACCTCGTTATTTCTTACAATACAGTCACGTGTGGGAAAATTATCGGTTTCACTGACCAGGCCGATTCCGCGCCCACAGCGATAGACACTGTTTCTTTCAACAATGATATCCCGGGCTCCGTCGATGTAAATTCCAATGGCCCCATTGTGCTGGGCAAATGCGGGGATAGGACCAGTTCTACCATCGATATCATAAACTTCGTTTTGGCTGATCAGTCCATTACGTACATAGTTCAGGTTTGCTGTAGCATTGGCGGCATATCCTCCGGCTGCAACAATACCAATATTTTCGCCATTGTATACCTTATTCCGTCTGATAATAAAGCCATCGACATATCCATTGATGGTCAGATTTTCGGAATAACCGGTATTGCAGTCATGGATCGTATTATCCTCCACAATAATATCCTGTAAGGCCTCGGCGGTATTGCCAATGACCAGAATACCATGCCCACTTCTGCCATCCTGTGGGCTGGCATTGTTTTCGATATGATGGACTCTATTATTTCGCACAGTGATGTTTTTAGAGCCTTGATCAATAATAATCCCATTCACATCATTGCCTTTGGCCTGTGTTTTAAAATTTCGGATTTCAAAACCCTCAAACTGAATATATCGGGCATTTCTGATCGTAACCAATGCTGCTGTGCCCGAAATGGATAGTCCCTCGCCATCAATGGCCACAGCTTCATTGGGATAGGGCTTTATCGTAATGAGTTTTGCTGAACTTCCCGATTTTGAAATCAATAGTTTCTCATGGTAAGCACCTTCACGCACAAAAATGGTGTCGCCCGGTGATATTGCATCTAAAGCGCGTGCGATAGTACGAAAGGGGTTGCTCTCGGTACCCTTGTTCTGGTCATTACCGGTGACCGAAACGTACCTGCTTTTTTGAAGGGTTGAGTCGGTCTGAATAGGTTCGGGATGATCAGCATGATTGCATGCCGCGCACAATAGCAAACCTTGCAATAGTGCGTAGCTCAACGAAAATAGAGGCTTAAAAATCATATAAAGTCATTTGAAATGTAAAGAAGCTGTCGAAGGCATAAAAGCGAAGCTTCTGAGAACGCATGAATTGAAAAGATGTCGTCGGGGATGCAACCCACCGCTTAGAAAAAGCAGGTGTCCGATCGCTTTACGTCGGACACCCACTCATTTATTCCGAGATAATCTTTCGGACACTATTATTTTTCTTGTCAATGACATAGACCGTACCATTTTTGTCTACAGCAACACCTTCAGGCACATTAAACGAAGCGGCTTCGCCAACGGCATTTGTAAAACCAGCGATATTGGATCCTGCAAATGTACTTACCTGGAATGTCTTGCCATGCACCAAGCGGATGCTCTGATCCGGAGATCCACTATCGGCACCGGCGGTACCATTTCCAGCTACATATACATTGTCTTGGTTGTCAGCTGCAATACCCCAGGGGAGGGCAAATTCGGCCTCCGTACTGAGTCCATTTTTGTAACCATATTTACCAGAACCGGCACTCATGGTATGCTTCCATGTTTTGGGATCGTATTTTCTGATTTGATTGTCGCCATGGATACAGATGTATAGACTGCCATCCGGTCCGCAGGCCATTCCTGCTGGAAAATTCAATCCATCGATGACTGTCGTTACTGCTGTACCATCTGTATTTAACTGATAAATAGGAGCCGGGGAGGTAACAGAATTATAGTATAGCTTTTTTGAGGTTCGGTCATAAGTAATGAACCAAGGCTCTCTCGCGGCCCAGGCGACAAGCTTTGCTGTACCATCGGGTGTTATCTTACGGATATCCGAGTTTCCGGGATCGACACAATACAGATTACCCTGTTCATCAATGGTCAATCCATAGGGAAGGCTAAACCGTGCTTCACCTCCTTTCCCTTCTGCAAAACCGGCATTACTTGGGGATCCTGCTAACGTACTGACGTTTCCGGCGGGATCAATTTTACGGATACAGTGGTTACCGGGATCAGTGACATAGACATTTAACGCATCATCTACAGCGATACCGCCATTGCGGTACCAAGGTTCACCACCAAAATTAAACTTTGCATCAGTACCTTTTCCGTTAAAGAATCCTGCTGTTCCGTTGCCGGCCAAGGTACTGACTGTTCTTTTATAGATATAGTTGTAACTATCTTTTGACGTTCCCGTTTTTCCGCCAATAGAGACTTCAATAACTCCACTGCCAGCCCTTTTAGGGACTATGGCCATAATCTGCGTGCCATTTGATGCTATAATCTTTAACGGGATGCCATTGAGCTTAACGGAAATCGCAGCTGTGTCCGTTGTAAAGTTCTCACCATTGATCAGAACTTCTGTTCCATAGACACCTTGCTTTGGAAGGAAATCCGTGACAACAATGGCCGCATTGGGATCATGTGTTGCACCCATATGATCTTTCTTACATGAAAATATTCCCGCCAATATCACAAAGGAGAGGAGGGGGAAGAATAAAATCCTTTTATATATTAATTTCATAAATAGTAAAAATTAAAATTCAAACCTTAATTACCAGCCTGGATTTTGAACAAGCGCCGTGTTCTTATCGATATCATCCTGTAAAATAGGAAATAGATACATTTTATCATCCCAGTATCTGTTTTGCAATAAGTTTCTCTTATAGAAGTCCGGATAAAAAAATCCTTGATTATTATCGTTTGAAGCGATATTCATCCTGTATATTGCTCGGGAAGCTGGGTTTCCCATCATCAGTCGACGAAGGAGCGTGAAATAACGGTCGCCTTCAAAAGCCAGCTCAATTTGTCGCTCGCGAAGAATCCATTTACGCTGTTCGTCTTTATTACCGACCACCTGTGGGTATACTGTCTCCAATTTAGGTAAACCGGCCCGTTGACGAACGAGGTTCAGATAGATCAGAATATCAGGGTGGCTCGGATTAACTTCATTTAGCGATTCGGCATAATTTAAATAGATTTCGGCCAAACGGATATGAATATACGGACGATATGCGGGACGATCCTGGCGAATATTAGTGGCTGGACTGATATTTTTCTGTGCAAGGTATCCTGTTTTATCGGCACTATTTGAATTCTGCACCAAACCGGCTTTTCCCGAATAATAAAACTCGGCTCTTCCGCGTCCATCCTTGTTGCCGTCCGACGAAAAGAAGTTGCGGTCATCGGCTGTCGGTGCGGGTAGGATAGGCTTACCATTGTAGAGAATATTGACGTAAAATCGCGCTTCCCGGTTTACATACATATTTGAATTGCCAGCGATGTAACCTCTATTGACGCCATCGCGGCTCTTGCCCCAGTCGGCTGGATCATCCGTTGCTACAAAACCATCCTCCCGATAACCAGAGCTGGGATCGTCAATAGTCTTGCCATTACGCATCAGGTGGGCATCTACCACATTTTGTGTGGCATTCATCATCGCAATTCCACCGGGTTCAGGTGCACTTCGTTTCTCATGTCCCCATTGCCAGGTGTCCGCTTTGTGCGTGGAAAAAATAATCTCACTATTCCAGTTGGTTAAAAAGAGGTTACGGAAAGACAGGTAAGGATCGAATTTTGAATCTCCTTCATCCATATTGGTAAAGAGCTTATAGGCATTTAAGTCAATAACAGCTTTTGCGGCATCAGCGGCCAATTGCCATTTATTGGCATCGTTCTGAAGGGGGGCAAGTGCCTTTCCATCCTTATTTTTGAAATTTGCAAAACGCGGATTTCCATTCCATAGGGGGCTCGCCGCCCACAGCGCCACCTGTGATTTTATTGCTAGACAGGTTCCTTTACTTGGTCGACCGTAATTGGACGAGGCGGACCATACGACAGGAAGGTCTGCTGCGGCAAGATCCATCATGCTATTGATATAATCGACGCATTCCTGAAAAGAATTGCGGGGATATTTGTTGAAATCTTCGTTCAAACCCAACGTCCCTTTCAACAATACCGCTGGGCCATATTGACGTAGCAATTTCCAATAGTACCAGCCCCGTAAGAACCTAGCTTCGGCTTTGTATTGTACTTTAAGTTCTGTACTCAATGCGCCTTCAGGAACCTTGTCGATGTTTTCCTCAAAAATAAATGACTGCCTAATGGCAGTGTATGCGTTATTCCAATAATGCTGCCAGTACATGCTTTGTGGATTCCAGTTCCCGACAGCCATTTGCCGAACGTTCACAACGGGTATATTACAGGAGGTTTCATCGCTGGCACCAAGGGTCGTAAAATCGTCTACCGGTGTTTCGATATAACTATAGATCTGGTTTAAGTAAGATTCTGCATTGGCCCGGGTCTCCCAAACCATGTCTGAAGTGAGGAGGTTATCCGGTTTTTTGTCTAAATAATTACAGCTTTGCATATTTTGGCATAAGGCTAGCGCTAATAGACCTGATGCAATATATTTTGGTGATATCTGTTTCATGGTTATTGTATAGATTTAGATTAAAACTGTGCCCGAACGCCGAAGGTGATCATACGATTTAATGGATATTTGGCACCGTTGCTTCCCAATTCGGGATCCCAGAGCTTGAATTTGCTAAATGTTAGGAGGTTTTGGCCCGATGAATACACATAAAGTGACGTGAAACCAAGTTTGTCCAATCCTTTTGCTTTAATAGTATAGCCCACAGAAGCCTGTTTCATGCGTATATAAGCCCCATCTTTTAACCAATGTGTACTGTTGATGTAATTGTTGTCACTGCCACTGGCCATTGTTAGACGTGGGTAGTAAGCATCCTGACGTGGATTTTCTGCGGTCCAACGGTCTTCAACAATGGACATGGTATTGTTGGGGTAGATTCCCAGACCCGAAAAAGGGAGGACTCCGACACCATTGACGCCCATTCCTTTTCCGGGAATTTCGCTACCATTGGCCATGATACCTACGTCAGCAACCCCTTGAAAGAATAGGGAAAGGTCAAAGTTTTTATACGAAACAGAAAAACCGGCACCATATAGCCATGAAGGAAACCAGGATTTTCCAAGGTAGGTTCTGTCATAAGGATCAATTATATTATCGTCCTCGGCATTTAAGTTTTTGTAACGGATATCTCCGGGTGATACTGGGCTAAACTTTTGCTGCGGGGCGGATTCTATCTCTTCTTTACTCGTAAAGTAGCCCAAGGCAATATGCCCCTGATATTCGCCATAGCGTGTTCCTGTCTTGGACTGATAACCGTAGCGTCTGAGGGGTTCATCCGCATATACTATTTTATTGCGGCTATAGGTGACATTACCAAAAAGGCGTAGCCCAACATCCCCAAAGTTATCGTTGTATTCAATACTGGCATCCATCCCCTTATTGTCCATCTCACCTATATTGGCATAAACAAGAAGACTATTATAACCGGCTATGGAAGAAATGGATTGTCTCTCGATAAGAATGTTTTTTCGACGCTCGGCGAAACCATCAAAGATCAGGTTGAGCTTGTTCCATAATCCGATTTCAAGACCGATGCCGGTTTTATAGGATTTTTCCCAGGTGAGATTCTCAACACCCAATATTCTCTCCGTTTTTCCGCCGACCAAATTTCCATTGAGACCAAAACCTGTAGAGCCGCCACCACCGATCTGCGTTAAGTAAGGGAAGCGATTTTCAGCATTACCAATATTATCGTTACCGACAACACCATAGGATCCCCTGATTTTTAATAAACTAAATGTCTTTTTCAACGGCTCAAAAAAATCTTCATTGGAAATCACCCAGCCAGCCGAAGCGGAAGGAAACAGGCCAAACTTATTGCCCTTCTCGAAATTTTCAGATCCCGTATAGCCCGCGTTAACTTCGACAAGATATTTATCACGAAATCCGTAGTTAATCCTTCCGGCCAAACTTTGGTTGCGATAGGGGATGGATCCAATAACATTACCCGATAAACTGACCAGACGGTTGCGCATATTATAGAGAAACATCCCACCGATTTTGTGATCATTGAAGGTGCGGTCATAGTTTAAATTACCTTCAAGATACATGACGCGTTGGCCAGAAGATTCCTGGCTGTAGTCCAAAAATTGCTGACCTACCCTGCTTTGGTTAAAAATGAATTCCCCTTCAGGTGTTCTGCCTGTCGCTTGCCATAAATCATTTTTCCCTGACCGACGGTTATTGAATTCACCATAACTGTCAAAAGAGAACCGGGCATAGGCGGATAATCCTTCCGTAATTGCATCTAATTTTTGATTAATGGTCAATACCGACTGCACAATAGGTTTAAATTCGCTGGAATAACCATTGTTTTGAACTTCATTTAATGGATTAGCACCGCCACCGCTCAGTGGCCCCGCCCATTTGCCGTCTGGATATTGAATCGGATAGGCAACGGGAGTAGTCGCATAGGCTAAGTACCATAAATCACCAGCAGCGATACCTGGGTAGCGCGAGTTAACCAACATCCCCGTTAAGTTGAGCTGAACGGACGTGGTTTTTGATAAATTGACATCCACATTACTCCTGAAATCATAGCGTTTGAAATCGAGATTAGGGTTGTAATTGTTTAAGTTACTGACCTTATAGGGGCCTGTTTGATTATAGTACGATCCCGAAATATAGTATTTCACCGATTCACCTCCACCGGTAATATTGATGTTGGCATTGGCGAGCATGGAATTCTTCTTATATACTTCATCAATCCAGTTCACATTGGGATACATATAGGGATCCAGTCCACTTTTTGTTTTTTGGATCAATTCATCTGAATATGTTGGGGTTAAGCCCATATTTGTCCGTGCTTCATTCTGCAGTTCCATATATTTTATTCCATCCAGCATTTGCGGTGTTTTCGTAAAACTGGAAAAGCCAGTCTCTGCCTTAAAGGAAATTTTTGGTTTGCCAGCGACACCTCTCTTGGTGGTAATAATCAAAACACCGTTGGCACCCTTAGCACCATACATTGCCGTGGATGAAGCATCCTTTAATAGGGAAATACTGGAAATATCTTCGGGATCAATATTATTGAAAGATCCACCGAAACCACCATTGACATCATCACGTTGTACACCATCTATGATAATTAAAGGTGACGAATTACCGGCGTAGGTCCCGATTCCGCGGATTGTAAAGGTCGAATTGTCATAACCGGGTTCGCCACTGGATTGAACAGAAATAATACCAGCAACTTTACCTGCTAAAGCATTCGATAAATTGGGTACTGGCGTCCGCATATCGGCCATATTTACTGAACTCACGGCACCAGTGACGTTGATCTTTTTCTGCGTACCATAGCCTACGACAACGACATCATCCAGATTATTATTGGCGAGTGCCAAGGTTATATTTAAATGGTCCTTGTTATCTGCTTGTCGTTCAGTGCTCTCATAGCCCACGTATGTAAATGTTAAGATCACCTGACCGGATCCGGATGGCGGAGCGATGGTAAAATTTCCTTGGCTATCCGATGTAGTTGTGATTTGTGTGTTTTTTATGCGTATGGTTACACCGGCTAGGGGTTTTCCCTGTTGATCTTTAACCGAGCCATTAATGGCTTTTTGATTTTCGGTCACTTCAACGGTGCGACTTGTACCAGCCGATTCTTTTGGACGAATTATTAACGTCTTTTTGATGACTTCAAACTCAAGTGCCTGATTTCGAAACAAGGCTGTCAGGGCTTCATTCAATGTTGCATTTTCCAGATTAAGGGTGACAGGGTTTGCCTTCTTGATCAGTTTTGAATCGTAAAGCAGATCAAGCTGGGCTTGTTTGCTGATTTCTGCAAGAACAAGGTCGACCTTACTATTTTTAAAATGTAGGTTCATTTTTTGGCTATAAACCGGAGTTTTAGCCTGAACAACGCCAAAAAATGCGAGCAGTAGATAGAACTTCATAATCAATAGGGTCTTAATTAAGAACATGTACTGTTCTTTTCCCAGTATTATTTTCATAATTTTGTTTAGAATTAAAAGGTTAATTAATTTTTGACAGAAAATTTTTAAACTCTATTCGTAGCCAGGATGTGACAGCATCCTGGCTTAAGTTTTCGATTTATCTTTTGGTAACGTAGATCCTCCTTTCCACAATTTTAAATTTGACTGATTTTGTTAGCTCGAGTAGTGATAAAATCTCTTCAATATTCTCTCTTCGGGAGACTTTCATTTTGAGGTTTACATCATCCCAGTCATTTCCCTGAAAGATCACTTCGGCATCATACCATTGCGCGACATCCGCCATAATAGTTTTGATATTTTCATCTTTGTAAATAAAATAGTTGTTCTTCCAGGCGATTTCGGATTCAGCATCAAATTGATCTATCTGAACACCTGAGGTGGATATCTTTGCTCGCTCGCCGGGTTTGAGCATCGTCTGGCCTGCTTTTGACGTTAAACGTACTGATCCCTGGAGCAGCGCGACTTTTGCAAAATGGAGGTTATCCCTATCGGATACACTAAATTTGGTGCCCAGTACTCGGATTCCAAATCCATTGCCCGCTACAATGAAAGGTTTGTGTTTTGATTCAGCAACTTCGAAGTAAGCTTCTCCTTTGACCTGAACAAGACGACGGTCAGCAGAAAAATGCTCCGGGAAAATCAGGCTGCTCTCGGCGTTGAGCCATACTTTGGTGCCATCTTCTAAATTGATCTGATATTTACCACCTTTCGGGGTTGCTAAGGTGACAAGTTGAGATTCCATATTTTTTTTATCGGTCTTTGCCTGATAACTAATAATGCCTTCCTGGTCAATTTTAAACAACAGCTTTCCAAAAGGAACAGTGTCTCCAACCTGCTGTTGCTGCAGATCCAGGCTGCTGCCATCTGAATTTTTCAAAGAAGCTTTTTCTGCGCCCGGATTCAGGTACGCCCGCGGATTTGTAACTTGTAAGTCTGAATTTCGACCTTTAAAAAAATAATATCCTGCAATGCTGGAAACAGCCAATAAAAAAGAAGCGGCATAGGGGAGGTAACGACGGAAAATGCTTATTTTTTTTGTATTGCCCGCTTCCGCTTGAATAAGTTGTTCTACGTTGAGCTTAATCTGTGTTTCTATATTTTCTGCAGGACCGAATTTATCTTCGTCCCAAGTAGTATCATGATATGCATCCAAGAGCCTGTCGTCTACTTCACGTAGTTCATTTTCAGAGGATTGCTTGCGCAAAATTTTCTTGATTAAGTCTATAATTTCAGGTTTTTTCATGAAATCTATAATTGATTCGTTCTTATAGAGTTCATTTTTTCAATTAACCCCCAAAAGGAATTGCACTTTTTTTTAAAAAGAAAATATAAAAGAGTCTTTTATGAGATTGTATTTGCTGTAATTTGTTGTATTTCAGTTTTTTATTAGAAAAAGAAAATTTGAAAAAAGATGTGCATATTCTGCATACCTTGTTTTAATCGTTTCAATGCAATAGAAATTTGGTTTTCTACTGTTTTTACGGAAATATTCAGCTTCTCAGCAATCTCCTTATGGCTTAGCTGCTCCATTCTGCTGAGGTAAAAGATCTCCTTACATTTGTCAGGAAGTTGGTTGATCATCTGATCCAGATAATCCAGCAGTTCACTGTACTCCAATTTCAACAATGGGTTGAAGGAATCAACATAGTCCTCATCTAAATCTTTCAATTCGACATAATCCATTTTCTTTTTGACATTTCGGAACACTTCGTAACGAATGCAGCCAAATAGATAAGTTTTGATGGAATATCTAAGATTTATTTTCTCCCTGTTTCGCCATATATTGATAAACACATTTTGGACAAGTTCCTGACATATTTCGGGATCCTGCATGGTGACGGATGCTGTTTTGAACAGTGGTTGCCAAAAGCGATGCATCAGGTGTTGTAGCGCCCGTTCCTCACCTTGACAAACTGATTCAAAAATTTGCTGATCCGAACAGGCGGAGAAATTCATAGTTTAATTCTGTTTACAATAGGTATCCCACAAAAACCTTCTCAAAGTAAGTATAAAATAACAATAAAACAAAATCTAATCCGCCAGTGGCATGATAGCAATTAAGTTTTCAGATGGCAGAACCAGGGGATTCAGGTAAGGAAAGAATAAGCAGGTTTCTTGCTGATGTCTAGTGTTGGTTTTCGGTTGGCGGAGTGCTTTAATAGGGAGCAAGTTAATACCAGGTTATTACCAAGTTCGACCTGTAAGCAGATTGAGTGCACAGTGAGTCCACGTTGAGTCCACCTTTTTAAGGTGCTTTCACTGTGCTGACATGTTTTTTACAAGTCGGGAGCAGGGCGAGCATGGGGCGAACTTGTCCATAAGCTATTTACAATAAAGTCCCTTGAAAACTTTAAATTTCTGTATAACTCCCTATTATCCAGTTGGTAGATAGTCTTTAAAAAAACGTGTTTAATCTGTTTTGATCTAGATTTAGGCTTCAGATTTTTTTCTATATAAAGTGAGTCCCTTTTGTCGATATTTTAACAGCCTAATTTCCTTGTTCAAAACGCTGTTAGATTTATCTCAACAGATGTGTATGTTTTTCATTTAAAACTTAATATAGTCATAATGATAAGTTGATGTTAGATGTTTAAGTTGTTGTGCCTTAGTGGTCAAACCAACGTTTAGCGTGAATATCATGAGACGAGTCTATTACATATTGAATTTGATTATTTTCGTTTTTGTCGCTCAATTTTTGGGTTGCAAGAAAGATCCGCCAAGTTATCCTGTGGGTTCCAATGCCTATGTCAACAGCTGGATATTAGACAGCCTTCGCCGCTATTATTTGTGGAATGAATCTCTCCCAAAAAAGATCAACATGGATCAGGAACCACAAAAGTTTTTCAGGTCTTTATTGCACGAGAATGACCGCTTTTCTTATATGGTGAATCCATCGGATCCCAGCAGCTTTCCAAAATCCAACCGGAGTCAATTTGGATTTGATTATAGTACCTTGAGCAGTGCTGATGGTAAGCTAGTCTTTGCCGTCATCAAATACGTCTACAACGATTCACCCGCGTCCCGAAATGGATTGAAGCGGGGAGATTATATCAGTAAGATCAATGGACAGCAATTGACAGCCTCAAATGCTGTTGTTCTTCAAAACGAACTGTTAACAGGAGACAAAGGGCAACTGACTTTAGCAGCTTTGGAAAATAATTCCTTGAAGGATATCCAAACTGTGGATTTAAGCAGGGGTATGTTACTGGAACAGCCAATATTACGGGAGATTTTCCGCTTGAACGCCAAGACAATTGGTTACCTCTATATCAATGATTTTAGCCGCGGTATAGCACAGTCGGCTATGTTGGATTTTACCGTTTTTAAAAATGAACACATAGACGCTCTTTTGGTGGATCTTCGCTATAACCCCGGCGGTCAGGTGGCGGAGGCAGCAGGTATTGCCGGATTAATAAGTGGATTACCTTTTCATACAGCTTTTATCACCTATACAGGTAATAAGAATGGCGGGCGAAAAACAGAAAGTATTGGTCAGAGTGCTTCAAGTGATGGTACATTGCAATACAACCAGATCTTAGAAACCAGCCTGAAATTAAAAGAAGTTTACCTTCTAACGAGCGCCACAACAGCATCAGCTGCTGAGATATTGGTCAATAACCTCAAACCTTATGTGAATGTCATCACGATAGGAGAGAAGACGAGAGGAAAAGATGAGGCTTCATTTGCAATTAAAGATATGCAGCCCACAAAAACGATCTCTTGGGAAATGCATCCGATTATTTACAAACTGTCAAATGCGTTAGGAGCGGGAGATTATGCTACTGGAATAGTGCCGCAATATCATGTCAACGAACTTGAAGCTTTACCATTAAAAGTTCTGCCTTCTCTTGATGACCCCTTGATTCAACACGCTATTGCACTCATTGGAGGAAGCAAGAGTATGGACAAACGGGGAGCAAGCAAACAGTCTTCGGTAAGTTTACTGCGGATACTGACAGATAGCAAACAGGAGCAGACCAATCACGAGATCTTACAAATAAACAATTAACAGCTTATATATTAACAACTATATAACACATACTTAAACTGGTGTTAACTGTGGGTTAATAGGTGCTGTTTAGCTTTGGGTCATTACCATCAATATACTTGTTATGAAAAGGAAAGCAATTGAAACAAACGAACAGTTATTGGAAAAATTACGTCAGGGAGATACCGCCGCATTTCAGGAGCTGTATTTTCGTATGCGTAGTAAAGTAATTAGCTTTTCTTACAAGTTTTTGCGTTCTCAAGAAGGTGCTAAAGAATTAACACAGGAGGTATTTGTCAAGCTCTGGGAAAATCGCGAAAAAATAGATGCCAGCAAAAATATTGAGAGCCTTTTATTTGTCATGGTAAGGTACAGTATGCTCGATACTTGGAAAAGAAAGTTGCGCTACGATAATTTTCTCGAAACGCAAAGCAGAGTTGAGCAGCACCAGGATTCCACCGCACAATATATCGACTATCAAGAATGCTATGCGGTATTAACACGTTCGATTGAGGCCCTGCCGCAACAGGCACAGAAGGTGTATCGACTGAGTCGGGAAGAAGGATTGAGTCATCAGGAAATTGCTGATCAACTACAGATTTCTACCAATACGGTGAGCAATCACATCAAAAAATCCATGCGCCAGATTCGAGCCTATTATCATAATAGCTACCCAGAAGCATTTGGCTGTATCTTGAGCTTGGTTTTGGCCTTGATCTAAGTGCCAATTTTTCTTAAAATCAATTATTTATATTTTTTTTTCTTTCGAGTAGCCGTTCCTCCCTTGCCAGTCTTTCTATAGTTAAATAAGCAAAAAGAAGTGCAAGATAAAGGATACATCAAAAGCATCATGGAACGTTTCCGACAAGGGCAGGCAAGCCCGGCGGAGAAAAAGATCCTGTTGCACTATTTGGAGACAGATCAGGACGAAGAGCATATGGAGCTCTTTGCAGAGATGATGGCTGATCTGTGGGAAGGCGAACCTGCCTATCGGGAGGAGACCGCTGAGACGGAGGCCGCGTTTGCTGAGATCTTGCAAGAAATTCCAAAAGATAAGAAAAGAAAGCCAGTCAGGATAGTACAGCAATGGTATTATGCGGCGGCGGCAGTATTAGTCTTTTCAGTTGTTTCGAGCTGGTTTTATTTCCAGAAACCTGAAAAAGCTATGCAAACCACAAGCATAGCATGGTCGAGTAAAACAACTCTTGATGGTCAAAAAGTAAAGATTAGATTAAGTGACAGTAGTATTATTTATCTGGCTGGGGGAAGCACTTTACGTTGGCCTGACCAATTTGTGAAAGGACAGAAGCGAGAAGTTATATTGACCGGGGAGGCTTTTTTTGAGGTTAAAAGAGATACCAGCAGTCCATTTATTGTACATTCCGGACAAGTGAGCACACAAGTGTTGGGTACCTCCTTTAATATCTATGCTTATCCAAAAGATAAAAATCAAATGATCTCGGTGCGCAGTGGAAAGGTCCGTGTAAGTCGTAATGGGACGCACCAATCGAAAAAGCTGGCGGATCTAACTGCAGGAATGCGTCTGACCTATGAGCAGCAGACGATGGATTTCGTTGTCGAAAAAGGTCAGGATCCCGTATCATTTAATAGTTGGATAGAAAACCGTCTGAGCTTTCGAAATGCCAACCTTGGAGAAATAACAAAGAAATTAAGCCGGTATTACAACATTCATTTTGATATCAAGGGCTCGTGCAAATTTGATAATTATCGTATTAACGCCAGTTTTGACAACCAACCTATCGGAAAGATTATGGAGCAGTTAGCAATGATGAGCGGAAGGAAACTTAGCTATCGGATCAATGACGAAAATTCAATCACCTTATGGAGGAAGGAATGCCCATGATATAATCGCAGTATAAGGAGCGGATAACGCTATAACAACGAACGAGAAACAAAAAAGAAAATAGAACCGCTCTGGACCAACAGAACGGTTCGAGAAACAAATTTCTAATCAATTGAATAATAAAAAATCGTTGAATTCCATGAATATAAGCATATATTCTCAAAACAAAAGAAAATTTTCAAAATCTTGGAAGCAGGTCATCTTATTGGCAGTCTTCGGTATATTACAGTTTTTTATTCCTGTGGTTTTCAATGGTGCTTATGCACAGGGACTTCAGAAAAAAGTGAGCCTAAGCTTTAATTCAGTACCCATTACTAATGCCTTACGAGATTTGCAGAAGGCATCTGGTCTACAGATCAATTACGATGGCAGTATATTTTCGGCCCAGACCAAAGTGAGTTTACATGCTCAAAATTATACTGTGGAAACTGCTTTAAAACAGCTTTTGGCTAGTAGTAACGTTGGTTTCAAAGCAGCGAGCAACAATACAGTTGTCCTTTTTAAATTACCAGCCCCGGCAAGCCCCGGACGAATGATAGGAACTATTGTTGACGGAAGCGGCGACCCATTGTTTGGTGCTACGGTCATCGTACAGGGAGTGGGAAAGTCTGCCATGACGGATAGCAAAGGGAATTTTAATATCGAATTAAAAGGGGGGACATATACCATTGATATCACCTATATTTCTTACGAAAGTCAGCGGGTTACAGATATTAAAATCATCGATGGGAAGAGTACCAGCTTAAATATTGCCATGAAAGCAAGTGCAAATACACTAAGTCAGGTGATTGTGACATCTTCCTATAAAAAAGCCAGCATCTCTGGACTATTGGCGCGACAAAAGAATGCTTCGGAAATCAGCAATGGTATTTCGGCAGAACAGATTGCACTGACGCCAGATCGGAATGTGGGGGAGAGTTTGAAACGCATTTCTGGTGTGTCTACAATAAACGACAAATTTGTTATTGTCAGAGGAATAGGGGAACGGTATAACTCCGCAACATTGGACGGTACCACACTACCAAGTACTGAGGCGCAGAGTCGAAGCTTTTCTTTTGATATCATTCCCACGGCTATTATAGACAATGTTGTGGTGGCGAAATCTATCACACCGGATATGAATGTGAGTTTTGGAGGTGGACTTATTCAGATTAATACCAAGGATATCCCAAATGAAAACTTTATGACTATTGGAGCAGGAACTTCAATAAATGGGCAATCTATAGGAAAAGATTTTCTGAGTCCGAAACGAGGAAAATATGATTACCTCGGTTTTGATGATGGAAGAAGATCATTTCCAAAAGATTTGTATATCGCTACAGCGAGATCTCCGATTGAGGATGTTGTTGCGCAAAGTAAGCGTTTCACAACGGATAATTTTACGCTATATAAATATAAAACTATACCATCTCAAAATTATCAATTTACAATTGGCCGTCTCTATAATTTGAAAGGAGGAAGCGTCCGTAAATTTGGTTTTGTAGGAACGCTTAATTATCGCAATCGACAAGACATCACGCATATTGAGGATACCAAAAGAGGGTCATGGTATGACGAATTTCCTGATAAGAATACAGGTAAGATTTATGAGTTTAATACAACTTGGGGCGGTTTGTTAAATATGGGTTTGCAGATTGACCAGCATCGTTTTTCATTTCGAAATACCGTAACTCGCGTATTCAATAATAGCATAACTCGAGTAATGGGAATTGATGTTGATGGTGATCCAGATGGAAAACCGGATCGTATCAGAGAGACTACTATTCCGACTTTTACCACACTCTTGCAAAATAAGCTAACTGGTCAGCATCAGATTCAAGACCTAAAACTAGAATGGGAAGTCGCGCGATCTGGTATCAACCGCGATGATAAGGATATGGGTATTTTAACTCAGAATCTGTCTGCCGAAAAAATTAACGGCGAACGTATTTTTCTCTATGATTATTCACAATTGGTGGAAGGCAGAAGCCAACCAGCATCTCGACATAATTACTCCAATAGAGAGACACATTACTCTTGGGGAGCGTCAGCGATGCAGGCATTCAATTTTGGAAATGTGAAGAGCACGGCAAAAATCGGTTATTTTGGTTTACAACGTCGTGCAGCATTCCATTATCAAATTGCAGCAATGGTTGTAGATAACAAAACGTTCGATCAGAAATTAAGATACATTTCTATCGGAGAACGTTTTAAACCTGAAAATATAGGTGAACATGGATTTATGTATGAAATGGATGGATGGGATCTGGATTATTACAAGGGTAAGAGCCGAAATCACGCTGGATACCTAATGTTTGATCATAAGTATTCTGATCAACTCCGTCTGGTTTGGGGTGTGCGAGCGGATGCGTATAAATATACAGAGATCAATAACCCCAAAAGTGATGGTTCCATTATTGATTTTAAACTACCTGAAGAACCAGCGGTTCGTTGGCTACCTTCTGCCAATTTAACCTACTCACCAATCAATACGTTAAATATCAGAGCGGCATATGGTAAAACCGTTATCCGTCCTGAGATGCTCGAAAATAGTCAGTTCTTACGCTATAATCCGACTTTTGAAGGCGTATTTGGCAGTACTGGGATTAGTAGCACAGGTATTACAAGTTGGGACTTGAAAGGGGAGTGGTTTCCAGACTTAGGTGAAATCCTTTCACTGGGAGCATATTATAAACATTTTGACAAACCAGCTGAAATTTACGCACAAGCTACAGGAACTTATGATTGGCAGTATACCTTAGCCAACTCTGCCCAGGCAAAAGTATATGGGGTGGAATTTGAAGTGCGAAAAAAATTAGATTTTATCTATGATCATTTATTGTTGAAAAACATGGTTATTTATGGAAACCTGACGATGCAAAAGGGTGACGTAACTGCCTTCGTGGATATGCAAGATCCCGAAACAAACGAATATAAACGTGTTGAATCCAAACAATCACGGTCTATGTATGGTCAAAGCCCTTATTTGATTAATATGGGAATACAATATACTGGCGAGAGTCTCGGATTAAATATCGTTTTTAATCGTTCCGGTAGAAAGACATCGTTCATCGCAGCAGCGGCAAATGAGACTGAATATGAAAAGCCACGAAACCTTTTGGATGCTCAGGTCAGCTATAAATTTATAAATAAACGTTTGGAAGTGAAGGTAAATGCAGGAAATATTCTAGATGCCGTATCTGTGTTCTATAATAATTATAATAGTTATGAAATAAATCCGGATGCGGCGCCAGGAGATATTTCTGATAATATAAGGTTGAAACCGGGATTTAGTAATGATTTTGATGAAGGAGATCGGGTGATGTTAAGACAGCGCTTTGGAAGAACCTTCGGAACGACAATAACGTATAAATTCTAACAATGGTAAAATAACAAAGAAAGGAGGATAAAGTGGAAGACTTTAATAAAAAAGCGAAAGGCTTTGCTGAAATGGACCTCTCGCTTGAATGTATATACAAGTCATGTGCTTCCTAAAAAGAAAACCAACAAATCTTGCAGAATGCCTAGGGCACTAAACAAGTCTACTTGCCATTTATCTGGCCGCAAATTAATAATTTTTTAACACAAATCAATAGAAAAATGAAAACTCTAAATAAAACTTTAGCTATTCTAGCAATCGCTTCTACTTCACTAACAGCATGTAATAAAGATAACGCTTTACAAAATGATTCTTTCGATAATCGTGGTACTTCAGCAGCAGATTACAGCCAATCTTCACTACCAGTTGTAACTATTTCAGCAGATATCACTAGCAGTGTTACTTGGTCTGCAAGTAATGTGTATGAAATCAAAGGAGTCGTGACCGTGACCAATGGTGCTACACTAACCATCCCTGCTGGAACATATATTAAAGCTGCTGTTAATACACCGGGTGCACAAAATGGTGTACTGGTCATTGCTAAAGGTGCGAAGATAAATGCGCAGGGTACAGATACTAACCCAATCGTATTTACAAGCCGTAACTTATTGGATGGCGATAATGCGACTGTTGGTAAACCTGGCGATTTTGGAGGTCTAATCGTATTAGGTAATGCACAGATTAATGACGCTGCTGGAACAAGATTAATTGAAGGTTTAGCAGATAACGCAAAATTCTATTATGGTAGCAGTAGTGCTACTAACAATGCAGAAAGCAGTGGAACCATCAAAAATGTACGTATAGAATACGCTGGGTATAAATTAGCTGACAATATTGAAGTGAATGGATTAACCCTTGGTGGTGTGGGGTCAGGTACTGTCTTGAACAAAATTGAGGTAGCATGGGGATTGGATGATGGATTTGAATTCTTCGGTGGTCGTGTAAATGGATCGGATTTAGTTGCTTTCTCGAATGATGATGACCAGTTTGATTTTGACTTGGGATATCAAGGAACTATTTCAAATTCAATTGCATTTGCTAACAAAGTTTCTACACATAGTGCAAGCGGTGGTAATAGCGATTCAAATGGTGCGGAGATTGACAATCACCCAACTGCATTTACAGCAACTCCTAAAACGAAACCGACTTTTAACAATGTGCGTATTGTAGGAACCAAAAATGAAACAGGTATAACAGCTCCTGGATTTAAATCTGGTGTACTGGTACGTCGTGGTGCCGAGTTAGCGTTGGTAAACTCAAAAATTACAGGATATAAAACAGGATTGCATATTAATAGCGATGCGACTCCTTCGTTGACTTCTGTTCAAGGATCATCCTTATTTGGATTTACATTGGCTGCTACAGCTGGTTACACCGACCTTGGTACAAACACTGTTGCTCCAGTAGGCGCTACTGCTCCGACGTTCAGCATTTCGACGCAGCCTTTCTACAATGAAAGTGGATTCGTACACGGTTTAGCTTATCCTTGGGTAAAATTTAATTACTAAGCATTGCTTAAAAAAATGTATAACAAGACCTAGGTTGGCCAATAAGTCAACCTAGGTTCTTATGTGAAAAATATGAAAAGATCCATATTTAAATTAATGAGTTTGTTGATAGTTATTGCACCTCTATTACCAGCTTGTCAAAAAGCAGAGTTGTTTGATACTAGTACGCCAAAGATTGTCGAAATAGCTTTCAGCGGCTCCAGCTCTATTCCCTTGGAAATTATTTATGATGAAACCGTCGTTGATAGCACAAGAGGAGAATTCAATACAATGCCTAATCCATTTAAATTGAATATTGCAAAAGGTGGTGAAAATATATCCGTTCGCCAGAAAGGGAAAACAGCTATATTGAAAAGTTATAATATCAATGCCGAAAACTTTAAACAGCCATTTGGAATTTTTTATGATAATGGAAAAATATATGATTCGGGGATAAAGTATAAATTGGAAATTTTGGCCAAAAACAGTGGCTTGGATTTCTATCTGGATAATCAGATCATCTATCAAAATCCATATGAAGGAACTACCTTGGAGACGCTCACGATACCCGTTAATAAAGAGCAAAAGCGATCGCTTGCAGTAAAGAAAAAAGGAGAAAAAGAGATTTTGCTGACAAAAATAATAACAGCGGCTGATACGAATAAAACACTAAAATTTTATCTTGAGGGGAATGACCTGGTCGAGAATCTGACTATCCCAGCTTTGAAAAACCCAAGAGGGATGTCGGTGACCTTTAAGTTGCTAACAAATGTAAATGCCATCGAAACTAAGTTTATTGGTGGCGATGTGGATTTGGTCGCTTATATTCGGAATTTGAACACGACCGATGTCAAAAAACCAAACCCTGAATTGCGATTTACAACTCCAGCAAATCAATCTTTTGTAACAATGGAATTACCTCCACTTGCTGAGTCAGAATATTATACATTTGACATCGTAAAAAAAGGAACCAATGAACCTGCATTTGTCAGTAACAATTCGATAAAAAAAGTAAATTTAGGGTTTGGGAATTATGGTAGTTTTTATTTTATTGATCCAAACTTTATGCTTTTCCTTCCAGGTGAAAGAATAATATGTACGATAATGCCCGCTGAGGAGACTGGAGGAGCTAATTATGACGAGATCTTCGTTACTCCTACAATTAACGAATACCTAACAAATTGGATTAACTTTCAATGATTGTAGAATTAAAATAATTTGATAGATAAAGTCGAGAAGTCCTCTGTGCAGGATTCTTGGCTTTTTTCGTTTATTGAGTATCAAGTTAAGTAGTACCAAGGTCTGAGATATTGATGGTTGTTGATCAGAGATCTTTTGTTTATCAAGAAATTACTATTTTTAAATAAGGATACCGTATCCTGAAACTGATCAAACTTTGGTTAAGTTTCCATATTTAAAAAATATAGTTAATTTATTGGTATTTAGATAAAAACGATGAAGAAGAATTTTGCAAAAGCAGAAATGTTTATCCGGAAAGATGTCGCTGAAGTGTTTCAGGCGATGGTAGACCCTGCGATTACAACTAAAATCTGGTTTACCAAGAGTTCTGGCAAATTAGAAAAAGGAAAGACTATTGAATGGGAATGGGAGATGTATAATCATAAGGTCAATGTCGAGGTGCTGGAAATCGTCGAAAACCAAACAATTATTTTCAATTGGCGTAATCACGACAGCCCGTCTATTGTTGAATGGAGATTCAAAAAAATTACAGGAGGAACTTTTGTATCCGTTACAAATACATTCGAACATGCCACAACAGAGGCCCTGATTGCCGAGGTGCGCGATAGTACTGAAGGATTTACACTTGTTTTGGCCAATCTGAAAGCATATCTGGAATTTAATATTTTGCTTAATCTCGTAGGAGATAGGTTCCCTGAAATGTAGCCCCGTGAAAATAGAGTTTATAATGAGGATTGTTTTCGAAAATATGACCTTCGGATACGGTACCCGATAAAGATCAGCAGTCCGATGATCAAAATTACAATTAACATCCTTACCAGCTTAAACTCATTGTATGTGCTGTAATTGTCATTTTGATATTTGTTCGCTTTCAGATATATTTTGCCACTTCGGTTATCTAGGATAAAATTAAATTGATTTAATATTTTATTGCCCAATAAGCTTTGCTTGGCATTCGGATAATCGGGATTATTGGCATTGGTTACAATGTCTTTAAAAACCTGATTTCCGATTTGGAGCTCCGGAATGACAATGATCTTTTTTCTGTCAAAAGAAAATAGCGAATGATACTTGTTCCAGAGATGATAACGATTTGTAAAATCGTCCCCAATAAGCATACTGCCATCCCGACCGGTATCAAATAGAAAATGAAAGGGATAATCTTGTTCTCCGACTTTGATATTGACTTCAATCCGGGGGCGATGTTGGAAATAATCAACATCGTGAACTTGATAACCCTGTAGATTCTTGTTTATATGATCGCTTAGGATCATAATCTTTTTCTCGTAATCAACTTCGATAATCTTGTCCCGGAACAGTGAATTTCCAATGATCATATCTTCACCATCTGCTAGATTTCGAATTTGTACCAACGGAACTTTATCCCAGCGTAATCCACCAATTTCCAAACTATTGATACTAGCACTGGGCTCATTGTTTGTTCCATTCGTATTCTGGACACTGATGTGACCATCAAATTTGACAGCCGCTTTTGCAGGAGATTGCTCACTGAGGCAGGTGATACCCGCTCCCAGATCAAACATGATCGTCAAGTTTTTATAGCCATTGAGGTTTCCCTTAAAATAAAGACGACTATTTTTCATAAAAAAGGGAATGGTATCCGACGATTGTATCGCGGGTTTAGAGCGTACGGTCGGATTTAATAGTTGCTCATAATTGGCCGATATGCGCGTCAGAATACGATCCTGTCCGTTCATTAATATAATAAAATCATAGGTTTTACCATAAGTAGTCGTAAAAGAAATGGAATCCTTATCAGTAATAAATGTGATCTTACGTTCTGCTCTCGGCACCTGTGCATAGTAAATATCAGGTGCGGTTGTCGGGGTTAATTTCCATACATCCTTAGCTAATAACTTTCCATCACGGATACTTACCATAGGCTTGCTGGCCTGAATCACAGGTAGATTTTGTTGGCCTTGAGTTTTGGAGGTAATAAACACGGCAAAACTCAAACTAAGGGCGAGAAGCTGTGTTGTTATTTTCATCTGTTTTATCTTTTAATTGCTTGGCTCACTTCCCTTTGTAATAAAATCTGTAAGCAATTTGTAGTCGTCTTTCATGAGGGTATATGCAGTCCGGTCAAATTGATTGCGATTTGCGATGATTTTTAGGTTTGTTTCATCCATATAGAGCTTGTAATGGGGGCCATTAACGGATGATAATATCGCCGTATCTCCTGACAAAACCAAAGCTTTACCAGCTTCTTCGCTCCAGGATTTAATGTATTGGCCAATTGATGCAGTTTTTGCTTTTGGAAAACTAGCCGTTAAGGTACAGAGTGGACCGCTCTCATCGTAAACAACGGTAGTTCTGGACTGATTGGGAGCGTATTGGTCGAATAGCTGTTTGCCGGATGCAAATAAGCCAATACATAGCATAGCTATTGCGATAAGGGTGTAATTTGTTTTCATGATTGATTTTTATTTTTACGAATGAAATAATAGACGAGTAAACCGAACGCTAAACTCATACTCAGGATAATGGCTGAGTGAAAACCAAGGGGTTGGGTAAAATAGCATAACGTGAGTCCGACAGATCCCGCAAATAATACACAGCACCAGCTTAAGGCTTGTTCTACAAGATTGTTTTCTTTCGGAAGGATCTCAGTAACGATCTCCAAAGGTGCATTCCTTTCAATCAGGGTTCTGCGCAAACGATCGTTTAAGAAGAGCTTGACGAGCTTAAGCAAAAAAGAGGAAGCAATCCAAATAGAGAGCAAAACAGCAATCGCGTTGAGCGAGAAAAAAATAACTTCTTTATCTTCCATCACTGAAGCAGCTTGTTGTGCAGCTATTGTCGGCATAGTGTTGACTGTAAGCAGTACCAATGTTAAGTTCAAAATGCGTTTCATACAATTGATTTTATAGTATATCAGACCCACCAATCCAATTTAGGTTGCAAGGAATCTGTTTTTTTTATGATGGTGTTCATTTTTTGTCGATATCTGATGAGGGATAGTATGGTCTGTACGCTGATTAAAGAAAGTGGGAGGAGGGCAAAGCAATAGCGGAAAATATTTGGAAGCTGAATAAATAACGTGATAAATTGTTTCCCGTAGATAACAGCAGCAACTGTAACCAATATACCACCTAAGGCTGCCACAAGGAGGGCTGCCCAATGAATTGGAGCCTTTTTGGGGATTAGTATGCCGACAATATAATCGGGTAGATCAGGATCAAAGCTTGCTATGGGTAATTCTTGGATAGTAGAGTTGATCAACTGATAGTTTTCAAATTTGATTCTGCATACTGCACAGGTGGAAATATGATCCATTTCCAATCTTGTTGTATCGTCAGTGGAATCAGCAAGAGCCTGCAACTGTTCTTCTGTTAAATGTGTACTGTTCATAGTTCCTCTCTTTTTTGTGATTTGAGTAGAATATCTTTTAATTGCTTGCGTGCGCGAAACAAATAAGATTTTATGGTACCCTCCGGTAATTGTGTGATTTCTGAAATCTCCTGTAGACTCAATTCCTGTTGGTAATGTAATCCGATCAGGGTTTGGTATAATGTGGAGAGCTGTGCCACAGCCTGTGCTATTGTCTGGCTGAGTTCGCGAGCAAAAAGCCTATTTTCTGTTTCGTTGCTAGCTGCTTGTAACATTTTATAATCTGTATAAGACGAATCAGCATTTTCAAAAAAACTTTCCATGAGGATAGGGCGTTTTTTCTGAAGATAATGCAAACAGGTGTTATACGTAATCTGTCCGATCCAGGTCGATAATTTGCTCTGAAAACGGAATTGTCTTAGATTATTGTGAACTTTAATATAGACATCCTGTACAATGTCCCGGCGATCTGCAGCGACGGGGATCATTTTGTAAACCAAATGCGCGACGAGCTTCTCATGATCAACGATAAGCTTCCGGAAAGCATGCGGATCCCGTTGGAGGATCTGAGAGACTAGTTCCCGGTCTGCTTGACTTTGTATAGCTGTTTCTGTGTTCACGGACAAATAAGACCCATAAGTGAAATTTAGGTTGCAATAATTTAAAAATAAATATTTTAAATTATTTATCTAACTGATTTAGTTTGTTTTGTTTTCTAATTTCATTGGATTTCTTGGTTCGAAAAAAAAGAATGTGATAAGGACCTCGCCGGAAACTCATTGTTTTTACGAGATAAGCTGTATATTCACTGGATAGATTCATACAGATTGTACTATTGAAAACTTTATGCCCATTATTGATGCGCAGGAATTTATTGCTGTTCTTTATCCTATGTTTATTCTGTCATTACACGAAGGGGCAGGAGATAGACACAACATTTATTTATACCTATCCCAATGCATCCTGGATAACGAGTTATCTCTCTACAAGCGCAGTCAATATGACCACTGAAGACAAAACTTTTGAACCGAATAACCCCTTGAAAATCGGAGTGGGATTGGGGATCCGGAATACAATGATTAATTTTCTTGTGGGCACAAAGATTGTTTCATTAAAAGACAAGACATACGGTAAAACGAGTTCGACAGACTTTCAGGTGCATCGCTATGGTCGAAAATTTGTAACAGATATCTATTTTCAGCGTTATAAAGGATTCTTTGCCATGGATGGAAAGAATACTAAGCTTTTTCCTGCGATGAAAATCAATCAGATGGGACTCGAGCAGACCTATGTGTTCAATCACACGCGGTTTTCATTAAAAGCAGCCTTTGAACGAAGCGAGCGACAGGTTCAGAGTGCAGGGAGCTTCCTGCTAGGAGCCAATGTGTATTGGCATCAACTGCGGGATTTTGAAGGGCTTGACGGTAATTTTGTGCAAAATCTTGACAATCTTCAAGTCGGAGCACAAGGAGGGTATGCACATTCCTGGGCCCTGGGTCAGCATTGGCTCATCACGGCATATACAACGATTGGTTTTAACATTGGAAACGATGTCGAAAATTTTCGGAACTTTCGTTTTAAAGTATACCCAACTGTATTGGCCAGGACAGTGGCCAGTTACACCAAGAATGATTGGTCTTTCACTTACGGAATGATGATCAATAATAAAATGAACTTTTTTGAGACAAAAAAGGACTATACAGTCACGAATGTAAATCTACAGTTGTCTGTAACCAGACAAATCAATTTTTCATTTTAATATTTCAAATAGCTAGCTGCTTGAAATGCTAGACTTCATTTCCCGTTTCATGGCAGCAATAAAGACCACCATGAAACAGGTTTCTCTTTAAGGAATGATCTGTTTGTTCCGCATCTCATCGAATAACCGAAAAAACATCTGCTCGGTATCAATGTATTCATGGAAACCGAATCTTCGTGCTTTGCTACCGTCCGCAAAAAAGTCGTAATCCCAAGAGAAGACAAAGTCGCCGAATGCCCAGGCGGAGACTTCCTGATAATTATAATTCAATCCCTGTTGTTTCTGTATGTCTTCCCATATATTTTCTTTATCGGACATCATAGTTTGTAGGTTTAAGGGGAGGGGCGTGTCGACTTCCATATTAAAATATTTTGCAATTTTGGGCCAGAGATCTTTCCAGCGAAATAAATCTCCATTGTTAATATTAAACGCCTGATTGGCCGCTTGAGGTTCTGTTGCTGCCCATACAGTTGCCTTTGCCAATAAAGTAGCGTCTGTCATCTCGAGTAAGGTGTGGTATGCGCCAATTTTGCCTGGAAAACGAAGCGGAATATTTAATTTCTTGGAAATAGTAGCGTATACAGCTATCAACAGTGCAAGGTTCATTGGGTTTCCAGGTGCCGTTCCACCCACAACCGATGGCCGGATAGCGGACCAAGTCCACTGTTTGCCAATTTGTTGCTGTTGAAGGTATTGTAGCTGGCTGGTATTAAATTCGGGTGGCATATGACCAGCATCAGATTCTTTGGCCGGTGTTTTAAATGGGCCGAGGTGGGCGCCATAAACCTTATAACCTTGCATAAGACTAACATGTTGCAGGGATTTGGCTACTGGCTCAATAGCCGTTATAACATTGACCAACATCCTCAAATTGGGCTCGACCAATGCTGCCCAACTGTCTTTGTCCTGATAAGCGGCATAAAAGATATGCGTTACAGTGGTCAATGCACTTAGTTTGTTGACCGTGTCTGTTAAATCCAGTAAATCTACAGCGATATAACGAATCTGGTCATGATCGGTCCCGCCACGACGGGAGAGACCGATAATATCCCAGTTTCCAAGACTGCTAAGATGTTCAATAAGATTTGTGCTAATAACACCATTGGCGCCCACAATCAATGCCGTATTTTTTATAGTTTTCATATAAACTGCTTTTTGACAAAATTAGCATTGCTTTGAATCGAAGAGAGGTAAAAATCGGCTATAATTTTGTAAATTTCTGGAATGGAACGCTATCGACAATTTGAACCTATCCTGATCTCGGAATTTAAATCCAGCGCTTGGACACATCCGGAGCATAATCACAATCACTACGAACTTATCTTTATTTTGAGTGGGGAGGGAAGTCATGTGATCAATGGCTATGCCGTACCTTATCAAAGTGATGCTGTTTTCTTTATCGGACCAGAAGAGTATCACTATTTTGATATTAAGCAGGAGACGCATTTTATTTATTTAAAATTTACAGATGCTTACATCTATCGGACTACGGCCGAATCCGGTCATTTAACTCGTCAATTGGAGTATTTAATAAAAAGCAGGGAAACTCATCAGCATGGTTTCCCTCTTCTTGCAGCTGATCTACAGACTGTTCGTCTGTTGTTTAATGTGATTGCGTCCCTAAAACACGATATCTTTGCGAATCAAGATTTAATATGGCATCAGCTGCTCAGCATTTCAATGCTGCTGGTGAGAAATATGCCCGAATTACAGATGGATGGTACTAGAAGTCGCGATCTACAGGCAATGTTTTGTTATATCCATAAAAATATATATACGCCCAACCTGTTGAGATCTCAGGTAATGGCCCCTCATTTCAATATTGCTGCTGACTATTTGGGTACCTATTTCAAACGTCAGGTTGGTATGACCATTAGGACTTATATCCACCAATATCGGAATACACTTATTCGGCAACGCATTGCCGCTGGACGAATGATTTTAAAGGAAATTGCTGATGAATTTGGATTGACAGATGTCAGTCATCTGACCAAGATCCTAGGGAAAGAGGTTTAAAGAAAATGACAAAGCCAGCAAAAACATTTAATGTTTTTTGCTGGCTTTGTTATGTTGCCGTCTCAGATAGGATTATATAGACTGTGCGATTGTTGTTATCGCTGGCTAGTCATAAATATGCTATCGAGCTGCGTTTATCATGTATACCCAGATAATTAATTACAAGGTATTTTCTTCTTGCCGGCACCCACACCTTTAATCACTGTTCTACCATCTACCAGTTGGGTAACTTTCACTGCATTACTTTGTGTACCATTCCATGGGAAAGTATTGAATGCATTACCATTGGTTAATACAAGTGGATACAACTCACCACCGGAGGTCTTGCTACCAAACATAGTCACCTGGCCAGTTCTGCTGATCACAAGTTTTATCAACGGTTTTGTTGCTGTACCTCTTAAGTCATAGATGTTACCGACTCTTTTATTTGTTTGAACATCCGTGCCTTCATATTTACTACCGTCAGCAAACTGGATATTTTGCGTTGAAGATGCGCCTGCATTCTGGAATTGAATTTCCTGTTTCGCCAATTTGACACCATTTACCTCCATATTGAAAGCGTTGTCCAATTCAGTAATATCAAATACAAAACCATAATCTGCTACCGGCGCGGTGAAGCTGCGTTCAATCGTGCTGCCATTTGCATAGAATGTACCATCTTTTATAATTCCTTTTCTGCGACCGGAAGTGGTTTCAGGATAACTCCAGTTTAGTCCATCACTTGTCACGTTCTGTGTACAGGTTTTGAAGTTAAGTTTGAGGTCATATCTCTGTCCTGGATTGATCTTTACATTTGGGATGCTAACATTTGACTTGGTTTCACCATCGATCGTCAGCGTTCCTAAGTTAAGTGTTCCGGTGCTAGTCCCAGGATGAATCAATAGGGAAGGAGAACTAACTACTGTACGTAAGCCTGTTCCTAAGCTCGGAAATTGTGCCAATACACCCGCATTGTTCAGTCCATTGTAAGTAAGAGCCTCATCCGATAGTTTGAAATTCGCTGTAGAATGGCTTGGTTTAAAGACTGCATTTTCAAGTTTGGTGATTGCACCAGTCATGTTTGGATCCATTGTCAAGGTCGTGATAATCTGACTGAAGCGGTGTTTTAACACAACATTTAAGTTGTTTACACCCGTATTCAATTTCAAGTTTCCTGTAAAAAACATTAAATCTCCGCTGATATTGTCTAAACTCGCTGAAGACAGTTTGTTTTGGTTATTGATATTGGGTACTGTGCTTGTATTGTTAATGGAATAAGCAATGAAAGTATAGGTTTTCCCTGCGTCAAGAGCGATGCCAGCTGCAGTTGATTCACCGCCATAGCTGTATGTCTTTTCAGTAACATAGGTACCTTGGTTGTCATAAACAACAACTTTATACTTGATATCTTTGTCCAGTGGCTTTTCTGTTACTTGTGCAGCTGCAACTTTTGGACTCGATGCAGCAACTAATCCTTTCTTTACAGCAGCCGCTGAACTATTTGTCAGAACAACATCAATGGAGCATCCGTTACCAAAAGGGACGGTCATTTCCTGAACATCTGATGTATTGTTTGACGCAAGAGACGCTTTTGTGGATCCCTGTTTTTGACCTACAGCGTTACCATCGTTCTCAGTATAGGCTTCAACACCCTGTAGATTGATCTTAACGACTGTTTCTCCTGTTAAATCTGTAGTTTCACCACTCTTTTTACAAGAGTAAAGGCTTGAGCCCGTTAGTACAATGCATGTTAGCATTAGTATGTTTTTCAGATTACGATAAGACTTTAAATTCATGTAATTAGATATTTTATGTAATGGATTTCTTTATTTTAATGTAATTTTATGTTATATACCAAGCTTTTAGCTATACCCTTATCCAAAAATATTTAAGTAAAAGCTGTGTATTTTTTTATGTGTCAGTAATATGATAGCGATTATGGCAAATGCTTTTCTGACGCAAAATTAAATGGAACTTTTTGTTTAAGAAGTATTGTTTAATG
>NZ_JBWKUH010000042.1:0-31293 GCF_059420745.1 Sphingobacterium sp. GW821-FHT03E03 | reverse complement strand
CCTATGACAAAGAAAAGCATGCGAACAAGTATCGAATAATTAAAAAAAAAGAAAAAAATATATAATGATCAGATAATCAGGAAAATAATAAAATAGAATGGACCTAGATTTTTCCGTAGAATTTTGAGCACATTAGTCATTTGCTTGGCTATCGTATGTTCGGAGGTACCCAGACGCTCCGCGATCTGCTTATGGGAAAGCCCTTCTTCGCGGCAGAGTTTGAAAACCTCTTTCATCCGTGGCGGAAGACTGTCTACCTCTTTTTGGATCAGTTCCTGGAATTCTTTTTCACGGATCTGCAGGTCAATCAGGTAATTCCCTTCGCGGATAAATTCCTGCAGCGAATCCAGGTAAGGAGCTTCTTTGCGCCGTTTATAGATCAGGTTGAGTGCGCGGTTTCGGATAGCTGTAAAAAGATAATTGGCCAGACCTGTCGTCAGCGTCAGTACTTCGCGCTTGACCCAGAGCTCCGTAAAAAGATCCTGAATCAGATCCTGTACATCTTCGGCACGGCCCAATTTTTTCCAGGCATGCTGTTGCAGCACAGTTTTATAGCGGTCATAAATTTCCAGATAAGCCGCATGATCGCCGGCCTTGAGCAGCTTAACCAACTCCATGTCCGAATGATTACGATACTGCATCATCTGTTGTTTTAACTATACTTTTATCCGTCAATTTGTTATGGTAGATTTATGAGGTACTCCTGCCCCAACTTGTCAATAATCAAGATTTATTTGTCAATATTAAATATTTATTTGCAATTGTCCTAAAATTTGATTGTTAAAATCAATTTTCAGCTATATGAATTGATTTTGACGCCTGTCCAAATGGCGATCAGCGATAATCTTTTGCTAGTAGTCCATTATGTTGGAATTTACTTCGCTCTTTTTTCCAGTTCAGCACGCGGGGCAATTAAAATTTTTCCTGCGGGTACCGATCCCTTAAACGGTTGTGCCCTTAATTGGTAGGTCCCGTTGGGAATGGCAACAGGTGTACCTTTGTACCTCAAGGAAGTCGTGTCGGGATTGGTATTATCCAGGGTGTAGTAAATATCCAAACCGTCGATATCCGTACTCAAAGAAACCAATAATTGTTTTTGGGTATCGTGTTTTGCTGTTGCCAGTACATCAAAAGCCGCTGTTGAATACTTGATCCGAGCCTGATCCAGTAGCTTAAAATGTGTCGCTAATTTTTGTTGAAAATCCGGCCAGCTCTGCTTTGTCGTGGGTGACCAAAAAACCTCTGCTAAGGCCAGTGCGCGGGGCCAGGTCATGTATTCCGCATGCCTGCCGTTGGGGACCGATTCGGTCCATAAATTCCCCTGTCCACCCAAAACCAGACTACTATCCACTCCGGTGGGAACGGGATTCCACAAATATGAATTCTTTAAACGCAGCATGCTATAAGTGTCCGGTTCCAATAAAGGATCGCCTTGGTACAAATCCAGGTAGGTATGCGTATCGGGAGTGAGAATGACTTGGTGCCCCTGTTTTGCTGCGTCAATAGCACCCTGCACGCCTTGCCAGCTCATTACCGTGGCATCCGGCGCCAGGCCGCCTTCGAGGATCTCATTCCAGCCTATAATTTTTTTCTGGTACTTTTTAACCATTTTCTCTATTCGTTTTATAAAATAGCTCTGTAACTCATGTTCGGTTTTAATCCCCTGCTGTTTCATGAAATTCTGTACCACAGCCGAACGCTGCCAGAAATATTTTGTACACTCATCGCCACCTATATGGATGTATTGTCCCGGGAATAAGGCTGCGACCTCCTTCATTACTTTTTCTAGAAAGACATACACACGATCGTCTGCCGGGTTTAAGGTGTTATCGTCGATGTTATAAAATTTGCTACCGGGATTCACCATATAGTTATACCCCGTCGCAGATAAATAAGGGTAAGCGGCAATAGCAGCCAGCGAGTGACCCGGTACATCAATTTCAGGAACGACGGTTATATTTCTAGCAGCAGCATAAGCGACCACTTCTTTAATTTCTTCTTGCGTATAGTAGCCGCCATCGGTAGGTTTTTCGTCTTTTTGCGGCGGAGTATAAGACCACCACTGCCCTGTTCTCGGTACCCGCCAAGCCCCCACTTCTGTCAGGCGGGGCAGCGACTTAATTTCGATGCGCCAGCCTTGGTCGTCGGTTAAATGCCAGTGAAAAACATTGTATTTGTAACGGGCCATATCATCAATATATTTTTTCACAAAATCCTTCGAAAAGAAATGACGGCTTACATCCAGCATCAGGCCTCGCCAGTGAAACCGGGGATAGGCTGTAATTTCTACTGCCGGTAAACTTAGTTGTTGCTGTTGGGGACTGTCGGCTGCCTGACATAGCAATTGCCGGAAGGTTTGCAGCCCATTGAATAACCCTGCCGGTTTACACGCCTGTAGTATGACCTTGTTTTTTGTGATCGATAACTGATAGCCTTCGTCATTATTGATATTATTCAAGGAAGGGTTTAGCAAAAGGCTGATGGTTGAAGTTGATTTTTCTGATCCGTCAGCTATCGTCAGTGTCGTACCATTTAATTCAGCAATCCAATTATTGAGATGCTCGGCAAGCGGTTTAAGTTCCGTATGACCCTGTGGTATCCGTATAGCAGTACCGGCGTCAATTGTGAAAGTTCCCTCACCTTGGGTATACGACACTGGTTCTGGAATAATGGCGGGCTTTGTTTGTCCTATCACTAGACTGTTCAGGTTGATGAACAACAAAGCCAGGAGCAAGCGGTTCTTAAAAAAAACTATATTCATATCTTAGATTTTTGTAGATAGCTAAATATATAAAATAAACGACATTAAGCTATTACCTATTTATTTCTACACTTGTTTCCCCTGCATAGCAATAGGAAATTGCCGGCGTCTGTGCGGGTCAAGTTATGCGACGGTATTGTAGAAGTCGACCTCGGGTCGATAGAAAAAAATGAAATTATTTTTGAGACAGCGGGTAATTTAATGATGACAATGTCCAGCAAATACAGGTTTAGTTAGTACAAAAACAGCCGTTCAAAAATATGAACAGCTGCTTGTTATGTTTGTATAATTGGGAATACTTACTTTTTGTCTCTGGCTAGATCTGCCCGTACTTTCTGTACAAAATCAAGCGAAACCTCCGCAACACGCACGATAATATCATCGGTAAGCTTCAGTTCAGTAATCAAATTCTCCACTACATCATAGCTTTTCGCCTCGGCACCCCGTTCCAGTCCTTGTTCAATACCCTGTTCTATGCCTTGTTTAATACCTTTTTCGATACCTGTTTGGATACCTTTCTGAATAGCCTCATTAAGCTGTTGCTCCTGATATTGGCGCACTGCTTCCGCATCCCATTTACGTTTTAGACTGACATCATACATAGCTCGTTCCTCCTTATTCAACTTTGCGTACTCCGCTATTTTAAATAATTTTTCAAATATAGGCTTCTTCAGATAGACCGGTATCTTGTTCAGCTTGGACATATTCCGTAAAACATAAAGCCAACGATCAAGATCATTGTCCAATTCCGCCTCTACTTTTGTAAAGTTACGCAATTGAACGTAAATAAACCCCAACTCTTCATAAAAAACTCGACCTGTCTCCCTGTTACACAAACAAATATCGTGAAGAACAGCTTCAGATTCCTCCGCTTGTGAAAAAGTAAATCCATCCATAAGTACGACGATGTATACTTCGGTTATCGCATAATTCCACGCGCGCCGTTTTCCTTTGGGAGCCTGATCCGCAATAAGCTTACTGCTGTAGTAAAGCATGCGTTTTTTTAAATTTATCTGTGCAGTACGCTGTACTTCAATCACAAACTTTTCTCCATTATCGGCAGTACAGATCAGGTCAAAAATTACGGTACCGATCTCCTCACTATCCCCAACATGTTCATTCTTTTCGTACAATAAATCGACAATGGATTTCCGTCCACGGAATAACCCATTCAACAGCGAAATCAATAAATCCTTATTGGGTTCGGATCCAAAAATACGCTTAAATGCATAGTCTGAAACTAGGTCGATATAAACTGGTTCCTTCATAACTACAATAATTGGTTGTTGACTGTAAATATCGCAAAAATAATTCAATAAAACTAATATTTTTAGCATAAAAATAAGTGTAATACTTTTTGAATTAGTTTCAAAACTAACGGTTAGCATTAGCTATGGATTATGGCTATATTAGAAATAAATCCAATGTGGACTAAACAATAGTAAAGATATGAGTATAGCTAATTTTGATGAAATCATTCGCCGCAGTATGGAAATCAGAAAAAAATATCGCGAACTGGAATTGCTGCACCATGGAAGTGAATGGACTGTGGAAGAGGATGCGCTGGCTTATTTAGCGGACGCTGGTTTAGTAGGCAGAAACGTTATGTCGCAACAACAACGTTGGCCGAAAGCCGGTTCTGAAGCGGAATTGGAACATAAACTTGGTGAAAATATTTGGTGGCTGATTGTCTTGGCGGAAAGATCCGGAATTGATATTAGGGCGGCCGTTGATCAATTTTTAATCAAAACAGAAGCCGCTTTAAAATAATTGGGGCGAGGGCAATAAATTTTATAGATTTTTTAGCAATGGCAACTCTTTTTTCAAAACCTCTATTTGTCCGGCTTTCAGGTATCTTGGCAGCAATGTGAGTTTCTGTAGTTTTTTTAGTTTGTATAAAGCACTAAAGTCGGGTATCTTCTCTTCAAATGCGATGGATAAATGAAGATATTTTAGTTCTGTCAACCTGTTTAAAGGTTCCATATTTTTGACCGATTTCCCTGTACCCTTCATTTTGCCGTGATCGATAAAAAGTTCTTCGAGATTAGTTAATTCTGAAATCGGAGTCAAGTCATAAAAGTTATCGATACCATATATATACAAGGTTTTCAGGTTTTTCATCCCTCTCACAAAATCAATATTTTCAACTTTTTTAAGGTTTGCCAAGACCAAAACCTCCAATGATTTTAGACAGGACAGATTGGGAATTTCGTTTTGCTGGTTTGTACTTATTTGCAGGTATTTTAGATTGGGTAATAAAGCAAACACGGCGAGGCGTTCCTCATCGATATCATTCAGGCTTATTGCCTCTATATTGTTGTTTCCGCTTAATGATGACAGGTTACTGTACTGAAGTTTAAATTTTTTAAGCGGTGTATTCATACTTATGATTTTTGTATGTACAGGTAGCTCCGAAAGGTTAAATGGTGTCGTTATCATTCCTTCCAGAACACCTAAATGAGCGTAAGCTCCATTTGGTGCTTTCTCTTCCAATAAGTAATTGTTCCAATTCATGGGTTGTTATATGTGGTTAAAAAATATCGGGTTGTTCATTCAGTCCGGAAAGATATTATTTTATTCACTTTGTTTCGGCTTCCAATAGATCTTTTCCATATCAAATTTCTTGGTTTGTGGATTGAAACGGTATTGTATGGCGTTTCCGTTTAGGCAGTTTCCGTAAGATTCCTGCGCTAAATACCAGGAGCTTTCGATTTCAATTTTATCATTTTTAGAAAAGTCGTATTCGAAAATAGGGTCTTCCAACGCTTCAAACTTCTCGCTGCAAAGTTCTACGGGATCAGTCTTTTTCAAAGTTTCCCTGAAGCCAGAAAGCATCGGCTCTCCGTCCATGTACTTGTTTAGTTTGTTAGATCTAACTTCATAAAAATTCAGAGTATGGCCATCTCCGACATGATCATCTGTAATGACAATGGTTGAACCATCGGCGGCATGATACAGGTTGATAGACCAAATGCCGTCAACAATCATAAAGCCAGCCCTATCCGGTTCAAAATACTTCTGTTTAGAAAACCTGGAAGTAGCATCACTATAAAAATTATTGGCTTTTATTTCATTATACCATTTTAACCGATCTTCCGGTTTCCATTCCCAGCTTGAAAATGCGTCGTCCGGCAATAATAAGATCAGGTCGAGTAAAGTTTTATGCTGGGTAAAATTGATAGAAACTTTATCTTTTATAGCCGTGTTTCCTACCCGGTCTATAGAACCAGCGCTTACACTGTCTTTTTTGGGAATTCCTGCCGAATTATCTCCGGTTTTCCTTGGCGTCACATGTCCACAGGCCCCCGTTATAAGAATAAGCGCAAGCAGAATGGAAAAAATTTTATATTCCATTTTTTCAACTAAATTTCACTAGTTAAATATAAAAAAAAATGTGTGACAAATTAATTCATCTATTTTGAATTCTATCCACAAACAAAATATAATGAATCTCCATTCCAACGAGCTAAAAATCCAATATCGTTTTAAAAAGAATAAGGCGCACCAGGATGGTGCGCCTTGCCATCCATTATGGACGTCTTCGCTTACTGTAACGTCCCAGTAAACGACTGGTTACAAAACTTACCAGTGTATCCAGAGCAGCGGTGAGGACAGTCTGCATTACATCACCGAGGGAGATGCTGGCCCAGATGGAGCAGATCGTTCCACCCAGCGTGGAGATACGGATATCATTCAGCTTCATCGGCTTTGCTCCTTTCCAACGCTTCCTTCGAGCCTTTCTCTGTTATGCCGTCAGCCTGTGGCGGGGGCTCCTCCCGATCCAATACTGTCTCCACGATCCCTAGTCCCAAAGCCAGGTATTTTAATACATTCCCTACCTTACCCGGTAGTTTGACAGGCGCCGCCAGCACCAGCTGCAGCACCTGTCCTATTTTGTTAAAGATTTTTTTCATTTCTGTTACTCTCAATAGGCAGGATGAGCGATCAGAAGCAATATATTCCGATCGCTAATCCTGCCTCTCCACCAATACCCCTTTCGATAAATATTGAAGGGCAAAGAATAACTGACTTCGCTTTAGTGTTGTAGTCTGTTCAAAACTGGAGGACAATGAATTGAAAGCCTAGCGTTCCGACTGTCTATCACTGACGCAAGATGAGGATAGCATAAATCACTGTCCGAGCGTAGCGAGTTTGATTCATATAGCCAGAGAACTAAAAAGATGACACAAAAGAAAGCCATGATCTATTCCCGCCCTTCAACACACACTTTTCGTTAAGCTAAGGAGATCATGGAATTGAAAGCCTAGCGTTCCGACTGCCTATCGCTGACGCAAGATGGCACAAAGGAACGCAGCAGCTAATTCCAGAACTCCAAAGCCTTATCGAATACTCAAATACACTTCATCACCCATATCCCACAAGCAATACACTGGCGCTTTGAGTTTAGCTAATGCCTTCCCACTTCCGGTACCCTGTCCCTCACCGGTCAGGCTAGTGACTGGCGCGATGCAGCCGAGCAATTCGTCCTTTGCGTTATTCGCCGCGTGGATCAAGATCCCTTCGCGGTTTAGTACATGAGGAATACCGATCTGCTCACCATGCCGCTGGTAGCGAGTCTTCTCCAGTTTGTACTGACCGATCGGGATGCAGCTGATCCGCCTGATGTTATTGCGGTCCGGCAGTTCGATGGTATGGCAGATATGCTCGCGGTTGAAGGTGATTGTTCCATTTGTTCCCTCAGCCCCATATTTCCGTAGGAGTTTGAGGGTATGCCTGTTGCTCATGGCTATACTATGGAATATCGACCTCGACGATGGTCATCGCGTTGTAGGGATTGTTCTTGAGTGGATAGAACTCCTCATTGACCTCCTGATACATCGAGATACCGACAATGATGTACACGACCTTTGCAGCATCCACCACTAATGGCGCCTGGAGGGTTTGCTCGGCATGTACACCGATGAGCGGAATATATCCCGACCTTACCATGACCGGACGTGGCGGAACCTCTTCGGTACTTAGCTCTGCGGCAGCCAGGGTGAATAGCATATGCGTAGCCCCCGGCAGCAACATGACATCATTCTGCGGATTGAATTCTGGAATGGTCAGTGTGACTTCGCCGGCAGTACGATCATAGACTGTATCCAGTTTTTCGCCCAGCAGCATTTTTAGGTTGCTGGCCTGATTGAACTCAAAGCCTTTGAGCATGGCGCTATTTTCCTCCAGAAAGATGCGCTCGCCACGTGCATTGGACGAATCCGACTTTTGGATCCTGTGGATCAGTGAGGTCAACCTGTTGCGCATGGTATTGTCTGCAAATGTGCGCAGCAGATTGTTCAGCTGGATACGTAGGAGTTTGGCTGTGCCCGCAGCAGTACCAAATTCGGCCATGTTTTCACGTGTCCGCTGAAAATTGGGATCCGTCTGGATCCTTGCCTTGTCCACACCACCTTTCATGCGGACTTCGTAACCGCGACTGCGGTGTTTGCTAAAGGAAAGGTCCCCGACCTTGCCTCTAAACTTGATTAAACTTTCTTGCTTTGCCATGATATTGAGTTTTTAATGACAACACAAAGATGTCGAGGACCAAACTGATCCCTGTCCAAAATGGCCGTATATGGCCAACATGGCTTAAATAGACAGCATTAGGCTCGTAATGGCATGATATGGCACTATCTGTCTGTTGTGAAGCAGCGTTTAAGTACGGTCAGTGTACCGGGAGTGTACTGGAAAGGTACCAATGCCCTACCAAAAAGGTACTGGAGAGCTACTAAAAAGCTACCAAAGAGTCACTGTCATTGGTACCCTTGTCGTACTTACAACGTAGCTTGCCTATAGCCGCTGCGTTATCGTTGTGTATGGCGATCTAGGAGGAATAAATTGGATTGAGTAAACGAATATCAATCGTAGGTAATAGGTTAGCTGAGTTAAATCAAACAATTGTCAGACAATTATTTAAAACAAAACTTCGATTGATTCGTTAATTCTAGATTATTAATTTTTTTCTTAAGGGCTGTCTATAGCCGACATTGACGAATATGGACAGAGAGGTATCCAGCTGACAGGAAGATCATGGTACCATTAGGTATTGTCTGCGGCATGCGCTTGCTATGCCCATAGTCAATACCACAGCCCGATTTCTTATGACTAAAAAATATCGACTGTGTATCAGTGCAAAGGATGTCGCCTCCGTACTCGACCTTAGCCCCAGACAGGCACAGCGCAAATACCAGCAGGCAAAAGATGCCTATGGAAAGGCCAGACATCAACAGCTAACCGTACAGGAATTTGCAGCATATTATGACTTACCCCTAGCGGAAGTTATTGAACGGCTTTAAGTGCTTAAAGCCAACCAAGGGGCGGTCTTCCGCCCCTTGGTTCTTATCCTATCTTGCATCCACAATTATCCATTCTTCCCTTATTTTCAGTAGCCTATCGTAAGCCTCGGCTGGTACCTTCAGCTGCTCCTGATCTATACCAAATAGCTCCACAATATAATCACTGCCCGCCCTATATTGGTCTTTTATGGCCAGCTGTTGTATCAACAGCCCCCGACCGGCACGGAAAAATAAATTAGGCCATAGTTTTTCAATTTTTGCCAGCGAGTCTATATCCACCGTACCTTCACGGCCATCCAGTAAACGTACATCGACCAATTTGGATTTGGCGGAGCCTTCCTTGAGATGGAAATACGCTATCTGTGGTATTCTTACGCATTCATTGACAGCCCCTATCATTACCTCAATCTGTTGGGTGGCCTCTTTGAGACAAGCCTTCAATCTGTTTTCGTCACTGCTCAAACGGTCGTGATTGGCACGCAGTCTTTGCTTCCGATTTCTTAGTTCATTCAATTCATGCTCATAATGCATCCGAAGCTCACTACTCTTTTCTTCCTCTGCTCTTATCTGCTCATCTTTCTGCAAAAGCCATTTTTGTATTACTTTTACACGCTTTTTACTATAGTTATTAATCTTTCTTTCCTTTCGAAAGGCATAATAAAACTGAACCATGATAAAGCAGAACATGACTACGACAAAATCCCGCTCAAAATAATCGCCTTTTTGCAGATCTTGCCCAAATACCACTAAATAAACCTTGTAAACAATTCTTAAAGCCACAGCTCCCAAAACTAAAACGAGTAGCGCAAATTGGATCAGATAGCGTATGAGCTCATATGGTTCAAGGTATTTATTCGAGTCAAGTCTGTATACGACAAATGCAACAGGGACTATTGCCAATAGCATTAATACCCAACTAAAAAGAAATATCAAACCATGATTTTCCATGGTTATACTCGAAAATGTTGATTCTTCAGTAGTATAAAAAGTGATGAAACAAGATGAAATACCTGCAAATAATAATATAATCCACATGTTCCCATACCACGACCGAAAGAAAGATTTAAGTGCTATCATAATAGGCTGAAAATAAGATTAACCTCTAAGTTAATAATATGTATGATTACTTAAGGTAACGTTTCCTTTACATGCTATCATAGATTTAATTTATTCCTTCGTAGAGTTTGCAAATGCGTTTAAGCAGCCCTAATGCGTATTTTATACTTGTTTCGACGAAACCAATTTCGTTTTCGCCGATCTCGGCCTTTGTTTCCTTCGCTTTTTAGTGATTTGGTTTTAGCTTCGTTCTTCGATCGAATTATAAAACTAATTTAAATTTTTAACAAGGTGAATACTAGTTGCCTAGGTGTAGCATTGGCATGCTGCTATATCCTTTGGGACTGGCGATCACCGACAAACTAAACAGTATGAATAAATACACACTTGATGACACAGGAGTCAAGCGATGGCTCCGGGACTTGTACAACTCGACCATCGAATTTCAGACGATGGAACAAAAGCTGATCCTGCTGTGCTTACGTAGCTGGCTTATGTCCCGTTTTGAACTTTCAGAGAGCCAGGTTGATTATATCATATCCCTGTCCGCCGACTTCAAAAACAATCTTGCACAACAGATTGCTTTTGCCATTAACAATCAGGCAGACATCACTTTGGATAAGCAGACCAATGAAAAAAGCACCAGTACCCTTTCCCGGGATTCGGTCAAGGTGACGGAATATGAGTCAAACAAGATCCAGTCAGATACGCCAGAAATCCCCGTCGGATCTGAAGCGAATGAGATCTTTAGTCGCCGTTTGGAAGGGCATTTAATCGTCAGGATTTACTACACGCTTCTATAGATTAACTAAAATAATTCAACAAAAACGCCATGGGCCATATCTCTCTCACGGCGTTTCTTTTTTTTATGAACTCTTCATTTACACTATATTAACCGTGAAACGTTTTACCAAACATTTAGATGCCTATTTCAATGCGGATGATCCATGTCGCGATGAGCTAATCAAGCATACCAAACTACGTCAGGGGAAGCGTGGACAGATCTACTGTCGGGAGGATGAAAGCCGTCCCTATTGGTGCTATGTGCTTGATGGCAGGATTGGTGCCTATGAGATGAAACGCAAAAAGCCCTATCTCCATTGGATCGCGACCGAGGGAAATTACTTTACTGGCACCAAGCATGAGTACAGTTTTAACAGCCAGGATCTGAATATTCAATTTCTCAAAAAAAGTACAATTGCCTGTATCCCGCTGACGGTCTTGCAGGAGCTGCAAGATCAATATCCGAGCATGCATCACTTTGTCAGTATCATGCGGCAGCGGAAATCAGATTTTTTCAATAAAAAGGGACTAATTATGGCGCAGGAAGCGCGTGACAGGTACGCAAAACTCAAAGAGCTGATGCCTACGCTGTTTCTCAGTTTGAATAATAAGTTGCTGAGTCAATTTTTATACATCGATCCAAAGACAATATATGAAAGCAAAAAAGATCAATAAAATTTAAAATACTACCGGGAGACCCGATTTTAGGCTGTAAAGTATCCGGTACTTTGCATTAGACACTAGGATTTAGGTTTGATAAATGAAAACCTGAGAAATAAATAGAGATCTGAAATGTCAAATAAAAACGGTCTGGCAAAAGGAGTACCCCGCCAGACCGTCGGTTACGAGCAACCGTAACCAAATGGGGGCCGGTATGACTGCAGCGTACTGAATTATAAATCTAATTATGAACACCAAAAACGAAAGTAATTATGGCTTGGTTTAGTTTTACAGGGTCAAACCCTACGAATCCAGCACATTATACCAACGTTGGGAGTACACCTCCAAGCTGTACAGGTAACGATAGCATCTGTGCTATCCAGACTACAGCTAGCGGATCAGGTCAACCGCAATTGACAGACGCATTGAAAAATGAGATGATCGTTGCGCTTGAAGACCGTACACCATCAAGTAATGTACTGTTAAAACCTTAATCAAAATTGACTAATAGGTTTAAAAGTAAGGGGATGATAAAACACCCCCTTACCTTATTTATTGGATTTCTTCAAACACCACTACTTCGATATCCCGCTCGTCAGGTGTTAATTGCATACCATAAGCAGCCAATTGTTGGTTTAATTCAGCTATATTTTTAAATGTGCCAATAGCAATATTCTCTTTGCTCTTTACCTCGTCGATTACTGGAGGATATTGTTTCGTGTAGTCTATAACAAATGCGAGTACTGACGTACCTTCGAGATTTTGCATGTCATCTGCTTTTCTCTGGTCAGATTCGTGTACTTTCATCTTCTGCAAAACAAGACATTTTCGTCTAGCTTTTCCATAATATACGTTGAGCCCAAAAAAATTTTTCATATCATTGTATACTACCTTCGCCTGTTGCTGCTCATTCCGATGAATTTTATCGACCCGTTCGTAACAGACCGAATTTTTCTCAATCCACTTGGAGGGTTCCTTCTCTTCTTCGTCGTACTTATAGACGTTCCTATCTTTCACCTTCCATTCTACTCGGTCTTTGGTGATCAGATAGTCTCTCCGCTGCATTTTCCCAAGTAGTGAAAGATAGATATTGAATAGCGGCATGTTATTGTAAGATGTGCGATACTTCTGTGTAGTACTATCCAATTGATAAGTAAAGCCATTTTGCTTAAGATCCGCGTTAAATCCCGAAACTTTACTAAAGGCAATGTCATTAACCTCTATGTCCTCTTTACTTGCCAAGGGTAGAAAGTCATTTTTACGGGGAAGATTGATTTTTCCATTAGTCAATAGCTCCTGTATATTTTTACTGTTCAATACATCCACAGCCGTAATAGCTACAACTTTTCCCTTGTAGATCCATACCACATGTGGCGACGATTGGTGCGGAAATAACTGATGCAATGTTGTATCTGAAACAATAGCCGTCGGATAAGCTTTATGCTCTTTCAGAAACTTATTGGTGCGGAAAAAATCCTGAATTGTCTTTTTATCCTGCCAGGTAACCTGTATTAATTTCACTTTACTTCCCAATTCCTTTTGCAAGGCGACGACCTTTGGCATGTTGGCAATGCAAGACGAACAGAACGTATCGAAAAAATCAAATACCAATAGCTCCTCCTTATAATTTGCAAAGTCAAACTGAGGCTTTTTGTCATTGATGACATCTACGGTCGTATTGTATTTGAATTCATCGCCAATATGAAGTCCCTTACTACGATCAATTTTAGGCTGAGCTAAACTGCCTATTGAAATTAATAAGCATAATATGCTCACTATCAAATTATAAAATTTCATTGTATTTATTATTTTTATAAATTATTTATCTTTTATTTTGGGTTAGACCGCCAAAGTTGACAGCACTCAAAGGCAGTAAGATGCCATATGAGAGGCTATTGGGCTGTAGTTGGTACTGCAATCCGTTGAGGTTTCTTGTTAGCGTTTTCTGATATTTAGGGTCTATATTTAATCTCTTCAGATCTGACCAGCGCAGCCCCCGAAAGACCAGTTCCTTTCTTCTTTCATTCAGAACTAGTGTAAGCATTTTATCGGGATCCTTTTCGTTTAAAGGTGTATATCTCTCCTTTGCCCAACGTTTTACCAGTAGCGTATTTATAGCCGTATTAGCAATATCAAGTTGGTTATTTCTAGCAGCACACTCCGCACGGATGAGATAGAGTTCGGCCGTCGTCAATCCAATAAATGGACTGCCAAAAGAATTATTATAAGAACCTTTAAAAGTCATATAAGCAGGATCCGTCGGAGAGTTTTTAAAGAATAAAACCTTTCGCAGGTCATCCGAATGATAAGACGTATATAACATCGTATCTGTGAAACAGTAATATTCACCAAAAGCTTCACTAAACGAAGATATTGCTGGAAACAATACCTCTTTACCAAAGCGCGGAAATGGAAGATCGGCATTGACATCAATGGTATTGTAATCCAACAAAAAATCATTCTCGCTTAAGGCTGAATCGGCATATTGCTGAGCCTGGTCGTAGTACTGCATATCAAGGTATACCCTTGCCAAGGTCGCATAAGCTGCCGCCTTATTGGGCATACTCGTTCCTGCTGCCACTTTAGGAAGGTTATTTGCCGATACCCTCAAATCTGATAGTACTTGCTCATATGATTCTGCCAACGAAGATCGCTGAACGCTTTCGTCGATATTTGGTGTGAGGCGAATAGGTATACCCAGTTCCATACTGGCGGTCTCCTTTTTAAAGGCAACTGTATAGGTCGATAGCAGCTGATGAAAGGCAAATGCTCTGAAAAAATGAGCCGCTGCATGCAATTGCTTCCATTTTACAGTGTTGACCGTCGGGTCCAGTCTATCCAATAGCTGAATGACCTGATTGGCAATATAGACCACTTTATACGCGTTCTGCCAAGGCATTGCATTGGTTAGCATTTCATTGTTCCAGCAATATAAGTTGCGATGGTCTATTTCCGAAATAGCCAACCAGTTGTCGTAGTTCAGAAAATAATCGTCACTCGAAATTTCGCCCTGATTGGGGTAGCCCATATTCATATCTGAATAGTTATTGAGCAAAAGCTCGGCATCTCCCAGTGTAGTTGGAATAGCCATTTTGATGTTGGGTTTGTAATCAAGATAATCTTTACATGAAGTACCGATAATCATTATTATTAAGCATGTTATTATTTTATTCATAGCTATTGAATTGTTAGATTAACGCCTAGTGAAATTGACAGGGGATCGGGCCAATTGGTACCAAATTCAGGATCGATACCATATTTATTTGCCCGCCATATCTTGCAGATATTTTGTGCGTAGGCATAGACATTTAAATTTTGAATGTTCAGCTTTTTTAAATTGCCAAATGAATAACTCAATTGCAGATCGCGCAATTTAATCTGATCCGCAGGGCTGACCAAAGCAGATGAAAATGCATAAAAGTTTGTCGCATACATATTGGTTGGATAGCTCAGTGGCGGCACATCGGTATGCATTTCATCCCCCGGTTTTTGCCAGCGTTTTGCAAAATCCGCATGACCCGCTCCCATATTGACAAAACGATAATTTTCAAATGATGTACGTTGAAATTTATGCCCCAACTGATAGCTGATATTAAAAGAAAACTCCAGTTTACCATAGCGGAAGGTATTCCGCAACGAACCAAAATAAACCGGAACCGCCGACCCATTGTTATCCATATCCCATACCGAAGTGTTGCCATATAGTGTGATGTAATCTTTTGAAATTTTCCCGTCCACATACCCCTGTGGCGCACCCGTCTGCGGATCTAACCCAGCCCATTTAAAGCTCAAAAGGCTATAAAGATCCATTCCCTCAAAAGGTGTTACCATGGGATTTGTACTCACATAGCTGTCTCCGAGTATACTTTCATTGTAGGATTTCTTGACGATATTTCGGTTGTAGCTGAACACTAGGTTAGTCGTCCAATTGAATAATCTCTTTTGTACATTGATGGATTGTAAAGAGAGATCGACGCCCTTTCCTCGGATATTTGCCGAGTTGAACAACATGGCCGAAAATCCTGTGCTGGGATCCAGTTGCCCCAATGCAATCAGATCCTTGGCATCTTTTACATAGTATTCAACCGAACCTGTGATTCTATTTTTCAATACCCCATAATCCAGCCCGATATTATAGGTTCCTATCCGCTCCCATCGCAGGCTAGGATTTGGCGGAGACTGTATGTAACCGTAAGGTTCATTGGATATATAATGCGGCATGCTCTCCCTATACATAATCGGATACGCGGCGGTCGAATTGTTGATATTTCCATTGTAGCCGTATGTCACCCGCAATTTGAGCAGATCAATAAAGCTTGGTGCAAAATCCTCTTTAGTGATTACCCATGCTCCACCGACCGACCAAAATGGTTTCCCCTTATCGTTGGTCTTTACCCCAAAAAGATTAGAGGCATCTTTGCGAATAGAGCCCGACACAATATAGCGGTCTCTATATGCATAGTTTGAATTTAAAAACAGTGCTGTATATCGATTGGTGAATCCGGAAATAGCACCAAAGTCCCTCAATATACCCGTACCAGCCCTACCGTTGAGCAATGGTACAGCTTTCCCCCATTGTACCGGAGTAAAGTTGCCGTCTTCGCGGCTGTAACCATAATACACATTGCTAGTCCCATCACTTTTCACCTGCCTGACCTCTGCGCCCGCCAGCACATTTAGCCGATGATCTTCGGCCCATAATTTTTCGTAATCCGCCTGCAGCCGCGCCATTTGGCTCGTATTATCCAACTGTTGTTTATTCATATAATCGCCTAGAGGCAAATTATAAGTCACTTGGTCCGCATCCCATGAAGCATAATAATTGAGGTTCGCACGATGTTCGACCGATCCGAGTCCCCGCCATATTTCTGTTGGCTGGCTAGCGCGCTGATAAGAATAATTGGCAGAGATATTTAGCTTGGGCAGTAGTTCGTATTTAATAGCAGCATTGAACATGACCTCACGTACCCTTCCTATCCTACTGGTTTCATTTAATTCAGCCAGTGGCCTGAATTTCCAGTCCAGCAATCTTCCTCCTGCTACAGTGTCTCTAAACGTAGGGTTGTAACCAATCGCATCTACGATCAATGGGGTTCCATTTTTGTCAGCCAGTTCCATGTAAGGAAAGTTACCCATACCCCGTCCCATGACATTAAAATCCCAATTGGCGTCTGCATCCTTTGATTTTGATTCGGTATAGGTAATACCTAGATCCAACAATAATTTGTCAATAGGCCGTATCTGGGTATTGTTTTTTATGGTCAACCGTTCATACGAAGAGGTAACCAAATTTTTTAAGTTCTTGTCGTAACCGAGCGATATTAGCGTATTGACCTTTTCGTTGCCGCCTTTAAGCTGCATATTGTACTGCTGACTAACTGCTGGCCGATAGATATACTTTAAGAAATCCTCGCGCATATCTATCTTTCTTAATCGATCCAGTTCCTTATCAACCTCAGCTTGACTTATCTGCCCCAGTTTTTGTTTTTTAAGCAATTGGATGACCGGTGTGATATTGTAAGAATAACGGTTCATATTGGTATTGTAATAGCCCTTGTCAAACAGAAACACTTCCGCATCAATATAATCCGAGGTATTCATTTGCGGCATGTAATAGAGATCAGGTTTTTGCGCTACCGTGAGGTTGCTATTAAAATTTAGCTGAAGAGGTTGGTTAAACTTTCCTTTCTTCGTGGTGATTACGATTACCCCGTTACCAGACTGCGCGCCCCATATCGAAGCAGATGCCGCATCCTTTAATACCGAGATATTTTCGATGTCATTGGGGTTGATATTATTGAAATAACCCGTTAGATCATCAAAGTTATTGACATAAGGCACCCCATCGATCACAATAAGCGGCCATATGTTCGAGTTGATACTACTGACTCCCCTGACATTGATATTGGGCAGTTTACCCCGGCTCGAGGCAGCATATTTTGACGTTGAAATACTCGGCACCACATCCTCTAGCCTACTGATAAAATCTGTTGAGACCTTACGATTAAGCAGCTTGTTGTCCACAAACTCAAAGCTTCCTGTCGCCCGCTCTTTTGGAATCTTTTGATATCCTGTAGAGATTACCTCCACCTCTTCCAATTGATTCTCCAGCGGTATCAACTTTACTGTTAACGATACTCCAGCGGAGTATGGTAAGGCTAGTGGTTCATAACCGACATGGTTAAACTTAACTGTTCCTTTAGATGCTAATACGGGTACTGAAAAAGAGCCGTCACTTTTGGTGGATGCACTCCCTTTTTCATCTTCGATCCGAACAGATACGCCCTGTATCGGTTTACCATCTATTATTGATACTACCGTACCAGATACTGTTAAAGGCCCATTGGCCCCGCTGTCCTTGCGGGGCGTCTGAGCCGATAAACTAAACAAATGAAATACAGCAGCAATTAATAAAAGAGTCCTTTTGGTTAGTAGATCTCTTAAGCTATATACTTTACTTTCAATACACGTAGGTTGTGCATTTAATAAATTTACATACTGGGCTACCTGTTTTGAACAGGCAATACCTCTCCCAGTCCTTATAAAATTGTTCATTTTAAGGTTTTAAAATGGTCATAATCTTCCCCTTTCCTCACGTAGACGTTGGATTAGGTCATTAGGATAACTCGTAAAAATGTTCCGATATAGTAGTCTCTAATTGGTTACACAAAGCAGATGATATATTTACAATGACACTTTTTTCGGATGGTCATACAGACCTCTAGCCTTAATAAAACTAAGGCGGGATGGGATTTTTTGGATGTTTGTTTTTAATAATCATAACTCGTTATCGGTTAAACGAGTCTTGTGATAGGACATTTTTAGATAAATGTGGGCCTACATGCCGTGGTTGCGAAAAAGTTTCTGAAGCCTTACGTAACACGGACTAACAGTAGGCCCACATCCACCTTATTAAAGCAAATATAATAAAAGCTTTTAAATAAGAATAGACGTGGGTATTTAAACTACTGCCCTGCGCTACGGCTTCAGAAATTGCAACCGCAAGACTCTTTGTTTTAAATACCATAAATCCTCTCTTTAAGAGAAGAAATTATTTACACAAACTTAGTGAATTACTATAATAATTCATAGAAATAAATAATATATTTTTTCACAAACCGTCATAAATTAATATATGGCAAAGGATATCAATATTATCATTGGAAAAAATCTCAAAATAGCTAGAGAAAAACTACTGTTTAGTCGAAAAGAAATGGCTAATAAGTCGGGAATCAACCGAGGATCAATAGAACGAATTGAGAAGGCTCATAAATACTTTAATATAGACGAGCAGGTGAAATATATAAAATTTATCGGTATAGAAAAGGATGTTTTGTGCAGGCCGTCTTTTAATTTAACATGGAGAGAGCTAACTGTAATTTTGAAAAAAAATCATCTCGAAAGCCCTTCTATTTGCGATATTTCAAACAAAGAGACAAAACCTCAAAAAGTAATTATGCAAAGAGCTCTTCCGGAAAAGCTACTTGAAGAGCCCGTAACTGCTGCGGAATTAACGGCGCTAATTTCCACAAATTTCAAAATAAATATTGAAGCAAATAAAGTACAGAATTCTCTAAATTCTTTGGTAAATATTGGATTACTAGTCAAGACCCAAACATCCCCTATAAAATATAAGCGCTCGGATAAAAAATTTCCAGAAGAAATAGATCCGCTTTTCGAGCTGGTGTCGAAATTAGAGCAAATATTTGAACTAATCCAAGTCAACTTAGTGAATGAAGATAAAATTAACGTCAATCCGTCCTTTCGAAAAATGGCTTTAATGTTAGAATATCTAAATGAAGGTGAAAAAACAAGGGGCGATCTATTTCGGAAAGTAGCTATGGTCAATGATACTAATAATGTTGTGAGAACAGTAAATATATTAGAAAAAATGGGATTGATAAGAAAAACGAAAAAAGCCGTTAAGAGTAGTCTCCAAAGCTATATCTTAACACATACTGGAACTGAGATTTTGAAAGATGCAGGAATGTAGCATTACCTCCTATTCTCCTTTCTTATTCATATACTTGTCGAGGGAGAAGTTGGTCAAGCCAATTAAATGTGAATGTCAACAGGATAGCAATAGCAAATCTGTGACCTCTCCCCCAAAAACTGGAGCATTTAAAAGTAGGGAATTCGGTTATGAATTACTAATTTTAAAAGGGAGGAAAAACGATGAAAAAATCAAAGTTTACCGAAGCACAGATTGCCTTTGCGATCAAACAGTCCGAGACCGGTACCCGCGTGGAAGAGGTCTGCAGAAAAATGGGTATCAGCGAGGCTACATTCTACAACTGGAAGAAGAAATATGGCGGTCTGGGCGTGTCGGAGTTGCGTAAGCTTCGGCAACTAGAAGAAGAGAATGCGCAGCTGAAAAAGCTTGTGGCCGATCTTAGTCTGGACAAACAGATGCTCCAGGATGTATTAAAAAAAAAGTTTTAAAGCCTTCGCAGCGTAGAACAATGGTTACGGGACTCATTTCTGATTATCGAATTTCCCTGCGCAGAGCATGCGAGGTATCTCTGCTGAGCACCTCAGTTTGGTATTATAAACACCATAGACGCGATGACGGTCCGTTACGGCTTCGCATAAAAAGCATTGCTGAAACACGCGTGCGTTACGGCATAGAACGGATTGTTGTTCTATTGAAACGTGAAGGCTGGCGGGATAATCCAAAACGGATTTATCGAATTTATAAGGAAGAAGGCTTAAATCTCCGGGTGAAACGGCCTAGACGTTGCCGTGCCGCAGCTCATCGATCCGAGAGACCCGTTTTTTCCAATTTACATGACTGCTGGAGTATGGACTTTGTCGCAGATGCGCTGTTCGATGGAAGAAAAATCCGCTGTTTAACTATAGTGGATAACTATAGTCGTAAATGTATGGCTATTGAGGTTGGGCAGGGTCTTAAGGGAAGTGATGTTGTTTCTGTTTTGGAAGAACTCAGGTTGTTCCAGCAGGCAATGCCCCGAAAAATTCAAGTGGATAACGGATCAGAGTTTATTTCTAAGGATGTTGATAGGTGGGCATATGAACATCAGGTGGAATTAGTATTCTCCAGACCGGGAAAACCAACAGATAATCCGTATATTGAGTCATTCAATGGAAGTTTTCGGGACGAGTGTCTAAATGCGCATTGGTTTCTGTCATTGGAAGATGCGAAGGAAAAAATTGAAATCTGGAGGGAAGAGTACAACACCTTCAGACCCCATAGCTGTTTAGGGGATATGACTCCTGAAATGTTTATCAAAAAACATTTCAAAACAGCAGAATTCCCTACTTTTAAATGCTCCTAATTTTGGGGAGAGGTCATCTGATTGGAATTCTTTAGTTTTGAATGTAGCTAGCTAAGGGAAGATTACACTAGCATCTTCAAGTGACACCACTTCTATTTTTGCAAAAAAATGACTTTTTCATTAAAATAATATTCTGTAAATTGCATTATTAAAAAATATTATTTTATTACATATAGTTATATTATGCAAAACAATCTATTTACAAAAACATTTGAATACATTAATGAAAACGGCCAAGCCACTCATTATTTTACTGAAACTAAAATTATTAATCACCAAAATCTTGAAATTATAACAAAGGCTTCGGCTGGTTTTAGTGAGGTCATTGAGGTTAGAAATGACAATGATAGTATTTTTCTATTTTGTCGAGGAAATGAATTAAATTTTGATTCTCCGCTTTCAAAAATACTTCGACCTTTTAGCCAAGAAATTTTTGATATATTAAAAAAGGATAGCAATTAAGCTATCCTTTAAACTCCTCGCAAACTCTTTAATAAGTGGTGTATCCATCCAAATAAAGCTAAATATCGCTCAATTAGTTATCTCTTTTATCCGTTCCATAGATATTCCTAGAATATTAAAAAAACAACAAACCAATAATAACCTAAGCCTTTTGGTCATATGATACAATTCGACATCTTTTAAAACCTGTCGATTGTCTTCGAGATATAAATGAGAATAATAATTTCGAGAATCGCCAACTAGTTTAGGATTTATTCTAATAACCTTTTTTACCTCCCTAAATTTACCAATCAAGTTCTTTATCCGTGACTCTAGAGATCGTTCTACTCCTTTTTTCTCGTCTATAAATCGAATATGAAAACCCTCTAAGGCTTGGCAGACAACCAAAAAATCTGTACTCTTAAACATCGGTTTATATGTAATACTGTCCAATAAGTGATGGACTATTGGATACATGTTGTGATCAAAATCAAACCACCGCTTAATTATAGATTGATAATCAGCTTCAATGTCATGGTATTTTAATAAGAATTTTTTTTCTTTCCTACTCTCTGGGGGAAGGAAAGGCTTAATTTGACTATAATAAAGTCCTATGCTATGATAAAGTGTCGAACCGCCTTTGAGCTCTTGCTTATAAAAATGACTGGAAAGATTAATTTCGATAAAATCTAACTCAGACTGACAGCAAAATGTTAGAAAATCTTTAAATCGATTTATTTTATCTAGAAGATCTTGAAAGTTATCTTCATTGTCCGTTTCAATTTGCACATCATAATATTCCTTTATCAAAATTTCTTCTTCGGTAAATTCCGGCACCTGACATTGATGTTGAATAATAAAAGTGGTTTCGGAGCTAAGTTTTACAACCTTGTCCACAATTTCATCATTTCGGTACCGTACATCAAATCCGTCAAAACTATTATTTTTACCAATCGGCATTGAAAATGAAACGCCACTAAAACCAATCCAATTTGTTAAGAGTGGAATTTTAGCACTAATCTTAAAAAAGACTTTATCATCCATTCCGTTTAAGTGAATCCCTTCAATTAAATACTGTCCAGTGTATTTTATTATTGGAAAAGAAGAGTTGAAATTATAACTGCCATACCTATGACAATCTATTAATGTGATCGCGGTTCCTCTATCGTCCCTTCCCCAAATAATTTGTTCTTTTTTTAACCTTTCATTTCCAAAACTATCAAAGAAATTCTTAGGACTCTCAAATCCACCAATCAATTCTAAAGTTATCTTATTATTTGGTTCAAAACTTAATATTCCAGCCACCTCATTCTCTGGATTTTCGGGCAAAAACCAATACCCCTTAAAAATTTTTGATTCTCTCATAATAATCTAACTATTCTACAATTTTTGCTACAAAACTATAATAAATTATCTAAAGCTCTCAAAAGAAGTCGGTCAGATATGAAATAAGATATTCATTATGTTTCTCTTTGGTAGGATGGATCGGAAGTTGCTGTCTATTTCGGTAATACTGGGCCATTTTCCGATTATAATAATATGCAATTGTGGGTTACGCTTTCAATTTCTTTTTTATTCGATATGATGCACCAATGGATTCCATTCTATAAGATGGGAAAGCGACCCCATTAATATCAGAAAACTGTTAATTTAATAGGAATTTCTATTTTTCCAAAACAAAATACCCTCCATCTTTTGGTGCACCACGAAATTCAATCAGCATATTTTCTCGGAGCATCTTAAGATAACGTTCTACAGTGGAATGACCTCTACCAATAGCAATGGCAAGTTGCTTTGCATTCATACCAGGTGTAGCACCAATAAGAGTAATAAGATTGTCAAGAACGTTATTTACACCCTCACTTACACCATCTATAACGACATCATTTACACCCTCACTTACACCCTCACTTACACCCTCACTTACACCCTCACCTATTCCAAGCCCTGGAAACTCGAGTACAAGATGATCGCCGTCTTCTTTCCAAATAGGATCTGCTAGACCATAAGCCTTACAGTCTTTTACCATTCGTTGCGTTCCACTCCCTAGCATTTCAATAAGATCATGTACGAAGCACATACGGGCAATATCTGGATTTCTTAAGATAGAAGTATGTTCTCTTTTAAGATCTGGAATACGCAGCCCTTCTGGGAGCGTACCCGTATTGGAAACAACCATACGATTCGAATAAATCGATATGTGTACTGTGCTAGAAACCTTGGTATAATCTCGGTGTACCAGTGCATTCATAATACCTTCCCGTACTGCTACTATAGGATATTTTTGCCGGTTAGTTCTTTTTAGCCCGCTGATATGGCTACTTCGACCAAAGAGGACATCAATGTAGCTAAAAACATCTTGTACATTTTGGAAAAGATTAGATTCATATAGCCGATCGTATAGAAAAGAATCTGAAGATTTTTCATCCGCATAAACTGTGAGTCTTATTTTTGCTTGTGGCAAGTATCGCACTGGGTTATCAGCATATAAAATGGCAGCAGCATTGGTAAAGTGCCCATTTTGATAAAGCCCCATGTATTGTAGAAAATCTATACTGTCGTTAGAAAAACGGAGGTGCGGATTTTTTCTTTCAAAGAGCAAAATACTATGTTCCACCTGTCGAATCGATAAATCATCTTCTTCTAGTCCTAATAGCGGTTGCCTTTCCCAATGAAATTCAGAGGCCTTGCGTTGCAATATAAAGCCAGATACATCTTCTTTATTCGCCTTATTTGTATCCTCCTGTCCGCGAGCATAGATATTTCCCTGAAAAGAATAGGGTTTTTGTGCCCCTTCCCAAACACTAATCCAGATCAAATCGTGTTTTTTATATCTCACAGAAGAAACAGATATAGGAGCATTGGGCTGGATATTCTGGTTAAGATAGCTGCTTAGGGCATCGACATTTGCCGCAGCTCCTTCCACCCCTACAATTTCGCCATCACTATTGACGCCTAACAATACATCCCCTCCCTCTTCGTTTATAAGACCGCAAACATTCTTTGCAATAGTGTCCATGCGTAGTTGAGATAGAAATACAAGACGCTTTCCTTCTCCATTTTTAATGAGATTTGATATCAACGAGGTGTAATCCATTGCTTATTTACTCTTATTGCGTGTTACTATTTCTTCTATAAAAGATTTATCCTCAAATTGTGTTTTGACATAGGTCAAAGCCTCATCCAGCCGATAAAATTCCTGCGCCCAATTGCCAGTACGTGTTTCTAAGGGCTCACCATTTTTAATGACATAATCATATACGTCTAATGTCCTCATATCAAAGATATGGTTTTTCTTTAACTCGTAGTTTTCGGTGTCACCTTTAGGGACTAAATTGCGAAAAAGTTGTCTGGCAAAGGTAACATCTCTATGTACAAGAAACCAGTATGGCTTTTTCAATTTCATCGCAAGCTTCATTTCCTCGAAAGTAATGTTCACTCCATTGATGTTTCCGCTACCATAATAGGGTCTTATGATACCTAAAAATGCATCGCAATCCCTGACTGCTTGTAAACAGTTTTCTAAATTGGACAGGGTCGGATCAACACGCATGGTACCTCGATGCGAGTTGACAGCTTCATAGCCATAGGATTCAATTACATCGCATATTGCGGCGAGTTGATCAGGGAATCCATAGACCGTGGAACCTATCATAATCTTAATCTTTGAAGAACTCGATTTTGCCATAATAAATCATCTTCTCAGGATAGTAATTTCCTGTTTTCAACAAGGGTTAATGCTTTATCTAAAATACCTAATAAGTTTAATTGCGTATGGAGTACATTCAGACTATCTACCGCTATTGACACACTTTTTCCATGTCTATAATTATCCACTTCATAATCTAGCTCAAATATACTGTCTCCCAGTTTTAACATGAATTTGTGTTTGCCTCTGTCTGTATTCTCAAAAGTTACATCTATGAGGATCATCATTTCTAACAAACTTTGCAATACGTCTTGATAACTGTATGGATCAATACCCAATGACAAAAGGTCACCGACATCAATATGTAATGCTAGATGTTGAACAGCGTCTTTAAATCTCGCCCTACTACCAAAAAATTGGGAAAGATAGTGGATTAACACAAGAAGTTCATAATTATAAATACTCGAATTGCGTCCTCGTCTACTTAAATAAATCCCTCTATTTGGTATTTTGAGTTCTTTAATATTTTTTAATGCCCTCAAACTCAGTACACCCTGCAAGACAAAAATCTGCAAAAGATTGTGAATGACTAAATAAAAATGATGATTAGTACTATTAGATAAATGATATTTTATATGTTCTGAATTACTTACATCAGGATACTGAAGTTTATCTAGATAATCATATAACGAATCTTTTATGTAGCGCCGATTATCAAATTCATAGATCGAACGGCTATAAAATTTATTAATATATCCTTGAAAATCTACGTTCGTACCATAACGGTGTTCGTATATGCGTTTTATATTTTCAATATCACAGACCAGAATGACTTTATCAAAGCCAAACTTATTTTTTGATGTATGGTAGTCACGATGTGCACTTAATACGTTAAAAATGCGGAATATATGTTCGGGATCTATACGGTCGAGATCGTCAATGATCAAAACATTTTGCTTAGTTTCCGTTTTCAATCTCCTAAGTATCTCGCTGATCAGTGCTGATATTGTATCAAATTCCTTTAAGCCTCTACCACCCTCAAAGGACTCAAGATATGCCTTTATCGTTTCAAATTCGTTAGTTTTCAAATCGCCATAAAACTCATCGAATTTATCTTTTTCCAGTTTTAACAGGCCTAATATATCGGAGATACTTTTTCCCAACTTTGTAGTTGCTTTGAAAACTTGTTGAGTAAAATCCAGTGCCTTAAAGTTGTCCTGCATATAGAGCTGCAACGCTAATCCTTTATCCAATTCTAGCTCATCTATATTCTGGATAGAATCTTTAAATTTCAATACTAATTCAAAAAGAATATCGTACTTAATCAACTCAAATATATCTTCATTACTTGATACAGAATAATTGACTGGATAAAGATGTATCGCATTAAATTGTTCTTCACTCTTGGGTACAAAATCTTCCTTTAGGAAATAGGTCTTGCCAGTTCCAAAGGGTGCTGAAAAGATAATATCATTATTTCCTTCTAGTTCCAGATGATTCAAAAAATCTTGAAGTAGAGTATCGTTTTTAATATTCATCTGTTAATCTTTATTCATTATATAAAATTTGTCTACTTCACTAATCCCATGTTTATAGCCTCAATGGCCTTAGTGACTAAAAAAGACTTACATCGGCTTAGCGGTAACGAGATATGATATGTTGTTTCATTTCCATTTACTTTTATGCAAGGACGGTATTTCTCATTTTGCTCTTGTGCAATATTTACAAGCACAATATTGTAGCTTGACTCGATAAAACTAATTAGGCGATCAATAGGCTTTAATTTCATTCTCCGACTATAATAGTGGTTGGTAAACTGCTTATAGATGTCTGGAAAGTTTTTTGCAAGTTCTTTTAAGGTCATGTTATTATATTTTACTCTTTGAAATATTTCAATTACTCCGAGCTGCTAATGGAGCTCGTTGAACTCCAATACTTTCTAATAATGCCTCAAATTGGTCAGGATCATTAGATTCAATACGATTTAGCACCAATGTTGATATTTGACGTATCTCTGCAATATCAAGAGGCACAAGTGACCGATCAAAATTATCCTCTAAATGCGAATATTCATTAGTAATCCTATTTATCAAGGCAACTGTAACTGTATCATTATTGAAATATTTCCTTATCCTTTGATCATTACTAATCTTGTGGCTGGGATACTTGTAAAATAGATATGCTTCTAAGAACTTTCTCATGTTATTACCAAAATTATATTGGTGATCGTGAGATATGGTTTCTTCAGGAGCCTCCGAACAGGTATAAATTTGCTCAAATAAATAATTAAATTCAGTTACGTATTTCTTTAAATATGTAGGAGCTAACTTCAAAATCGTATAATCTTTATTTTTTCTCTCAATAAGTAAATGTTTGAGATCTCCCTTCTTATTATTACCGGTTCCACATTTTGGTATTGTAAGTTTTCTTAAATATTTGAGAAAATCTAGATTATGAGTGGAAATAAACAACTGAGCATATTTTTCTGGTTTTGCAATTACAGCTTCAATTAAGCTAAACATAAAGAAAATATGATTACTATCCAGACTGGACATTGGATCATCAATATATATTATAAGCTTATTTCTCTTTATTTCATCCTGCAACTCATCTTGGATCTTAGCTACAAAATAACAGAATGATATTAAGCTACATTCTCCTTCACTCAGATTGTTGGCATCTATACCTTCCCGCTGAATCTTGAATCTCACTCCTTCTTCTTCATCAAATGCTGTCAAACGAAGGGTATTATGCCCAAAGAAATGTGAAAGATGCTCATTAACTAATTCCGCCCCCCTACTTTCATTCTTTGCTTGACTCTCTAAACTATCTTTTTCAGCTAATAAAGTATCAACTTCTATTTTTAAAGGTCGTATGAAATTCTTAACTCGTTCAACTTTTTCTTCCTCTTGTTTTATCTCTGCTGTAAGTTTTCCATATTCAATGTCATTTAAATATTGTGCAATATCGGATTTACGCAACTTAGTTCTGGCTAATTCCTGGTCGAACTCTAACGATATGGATTTATCATTATTTGATCCTATTAGTTTATTGAATTCTTTTATTGTGTTGAAAATACTCTCTGAATGATCTTCGATATTCGTTAACTGAATGCTTTTGAATATATCATCTTTTCTGTTATTCAATCCTAATATTAATTGATCAAGCGAGTATTCGTAACGTTCCATCGCGGAATTCCACTGTTGATTAACTCGATCATATTCTTCATATAGGCTTGAATAAAATTCTTCCTTCTTTAGACTTAGAAATTCTCTAAGCTTTACTTTAGCAGACTCCAATAGTCCTGTCGTACGAACTATTTCGGTTCTTAGATCCTCAGACTCTTTACTAAAGTGTTCATCTAGCTTTTCCCACAGATCTGATGATAAGCTCGCTCCACAGAAAGCGCATGTTCCTCTTTTTCCTTTATGCTTTTCTATCCCCTGTCTGACCCACTCCTGCAATAGGCTATCCTCTATCAAGTCTGTAATAGCTACACTTGGTTTAATATTCTTAGATACAATTTTTTCGACAGATTCATAGTACTCAGAAAAATTAGGTCGAAATTCCTTTAACAATTCTATGTTTGTCAAAGGCTTGTCGCCTAGAATAGATTTCAAAAATTCAAACTCTTTTTCTAACAACAAAAATTCCGAAGGATTATCTTTTATATCCTCAATTTCGCTTTTAATATCCGAAATAGAGTATGTTTTCTTGTTATTACTAGGTACAAATAGGAATGGAGTAACCTTAATTCTATCATTGGCCCTTGACCATAGTTTGGTTTCTAAATCACCGTGCTTTTTGAGATGATTTGAGCTAACTTCATTAAGTTCGCCCTTTTTTTCAGAAAGACTAAATAGAAGCCCTTGTCGTTCATTTTCACTTCCAAGCTTCTGCTTAATCTCTTCCAATTTTCTTTCTAATTCCACATTTTTAGCACCTAATATGGTAAATGGTCTTATCGAGCCGTCCTCGTTATGCAACCAACTCAGATTCTCTCTCACGAAGTCGGAATTGTAGACTCTAAATATAAAATCTGTGTTAAAATTCTCAGCGGATAATTGTGATCCCTCGGATAGAGAAATATTAAACGATCCGGTATCATAATTCTTGTGTAATGATTTATCCTCAACACACTTAAAAATTCTTGACAATGTAGTTTTTCCTGAATAATTTCGCCCGTAAATTATATTAAGCCTACTAAAGGTTTCTCCCCGGCTAATAGCCTTATCCCATAAATAGTTCTTATACAAGCCAAAACTAGGAATATCGATTTTCGTGATCATAATTTGCTATAAATTTTGTTGGTTAATTATAATTCAAAGTTATACGCGCAGTTTTATCATAATCATCTATATCTACACTAAGCCCAATAATAGCATCAGCACGAATTGCCTGTGCACGTTGCTTTAGCGTTTCGGTAACGCGCTCGTACATCTCCTGCATCTTCTTCTCATAACTGCTGGTGCGACCGCCAAAGAGATCGACATAACTCGCTCCTATATCGCTAAAGATATTGGTGCCGATAACTACATTGGCAGCGATTGGATCATAATATCGTGAAATCTCCCTCCCTGCGATGGAATTGGTCGTGGTTACTATCATGGCATGCTACTTTTCAATCGGGCAAGGTTAATACCCAAGCCTAATATACATTATTTATTTTGAATTAATATGTTTATCAATATTAACTATCTAGATTATTACACACTTTGTAAGGCTAAGGTATTGGTTTGAAAGAAGGATTGGATACGGGAAACCGTAGTCGATATAACTAAAGTCTTGATTTACGCGAAGAAATAGAAATAAAGAGATTATCAGAAATAACCATTGTCAATTTCCGAGAAAAAGTTCATAAAACAGTGCGGGCTTATTAAACCTCCATCCGAATTTGCAAATGCCGCCACATCTTTAGAAATTTCACTCTTCTTAGACTCTATATTCGCCAATAATTCAGCTGTTTTATAATCAAGATTTATGGCTTGATTATAAATAATGACCTGTAATTTTTCTTGGTTCCGTTTGTTATTGTAGTTTATTCTTCATTGTTAAATAATATTTTACCGGTATTTTAGAAATTCTAAACTACCCTATTTTAAACATTGTTGTTTCCCTTAATCACTAGAAATATTGGGAACAATGATACTCCCTTCGATGGAGCTGGAAGAGATTGCTGTCATCGTATAATGCTTTTCAATCGGGCAGTGTTAATATACAAGTGAGATATTCGATGCATTATATAATAATCTATATTGTAGATCTCTCGGAACACCGTGCAGCACATCTAGGCCGTTTCACCGGTAGATTAGGGTCTTCTTCCTTATAAATACGATGTGGAATGTAGCCCCATTGATACTCATTTTTCTGTCGGATGCTTCAAAACTATACTTCTTTACACAGATTGTATTATTCCTACTTTAACTATATAAATAACAGATCTATTTTAGGGTAAACATCTGAATTTCAAATATTATAACCAGAATACTTTCTTTTTAAAGTTCCGAATAAAGAATCAAATGGAAACTCACACTCTTTTGAAATTTGATTATTACGTAGCATCTCATTCCATAAATGGATACTAAAAACCTGCTCTGGCAATTGGAAATTACTAAAAAATACATCCTTAAAGTTTAAGTAAAAAATCGGGCAGAAAGTAATAGGTGGGAAAATATACTTCTCACACTCATATTTATTTAAGACTCTTCGAAGAAGCTTTGGACCAAATTCTCCCCAACAAACATTTTCAATAATTGGATAAGATTCAATAAAAGTTAAGCAGTCATACAAAAAATCAGAATTCGGCTTGGATTTGATTACTCCATTATTTATCTCTCCCATAAAAATATTACTCCCTTCAGAAGAAAAACAATAATCCTGTTCAAAATTATAGGTTTTTATACAAATATTATCCATATCTACCCACCATCCACCTTTCTCATAAAGCAACTTATACCTAAACCAATCTGCAAAAGAGGCTACCGTCCCTCTAGAATCCAGAAATATTTTTGATCGAGGAATTATTTGATTGGCATCTTTTAAGATTGTACCAGATGGAATATTCTCGATATCATCATATGCATACAAATGGAATTCATGTCCATTTAATTGATAGGATTTTATACATAATTGTTCAATTTGTGTTAAGGAGTTACCTATCCAAAGCCCTTGAATAACATAATTAGAGCTATCTTTTTCTGAAGTATGATTCATTTTCTAATTACTTATAATTTATAAATATTAATACCGATTTGATAATTAAAAATAACGGAAAACACCTCATATGTTCATGGAATATTAAAAATATTACCGCATTTATCTATGCTTACGATATTTTATTTAATTTTT
>NZ_JBWKUH010000041.1:0-31435 GCF_059420745.1 Sphingobacterium sp. GW821-FHT03E03 | reverse complement strand
TATTTTTATTTGTTTCTTTCTTTTTTTTGGTAGATAGCTTTTTGTATTAATTGTTCTTAGTGATATGGGTTATTTTTAGCTGTATCTCGTTATATGGCGCTTTTGTGCTGTATTTTCCTCAATCGATTGCGTGAATGTTACGCAATCGATTGAGTCGTTTTATATGATAAAATATATCGTAAAGATTATTTTAGTGTCGTGTAATTTTTGTGTGACTAGAATTTTTGATCTACCTTCACTAGCACTAACACTAAATTAATATGAAGAGAATCTTACCTATGATTTTTCTCGTGTTGTTGTCTTATTTCCATGTTTTCGGTCAAACAATCCCAGTGGAGGGGATCGTTCGAGATGGCAAAGGGCAACCGCTGGCGGGCATGACCGTCACAGAACGAGGTACAACAAATCAAGCATCAACGAATCAGCAAGGTTCGTTCACATTATCCGTAAAAAGCCTTCCAGTTACTTTGACTTTTTCTGGTGTCGGCTTTAAGAAACAAGAAGTCCGGGTTACAACACAGCAAGCTCCCCCGGTGGTCCTTTCAAGTGACGATTCATCATTGGATGAAGTCGTTGTTGTCGGGTATCAAAAACAATCGGTCAAAAAGACAACCAGTGCTGTCCAAGTGATTTCTGGAAAGACCATTGAAGATCTGCCCGCGCCAAGTTTCGAAAGTCTGTTACAAGGACGCGTAGCAGGAGTTAATATTCAAAACTTTACAGGTGAGCCCGGAGCAAGGAATACTTTCACCGTTCGTGGAAATACGACAATATCTCCAGATCTAAATTCTGAAGTCGACCTGGCAAACACCATGAGCTCTCCATTGTATATTATTGATGGTATGCCACTATCTGTATCTGACTTAGGTGGTTCTTCTGCGACAGGAACAAACTATATCGCTGGTATAAATATCAATGATATTGAAAGTATTGTTGTTCAGAAAGATGCTGCAGCAACAGCAGTATGGGGTTCTCGCGGAGCGAATGGTGTAATTGTAATTAAGACGAAACGAGGCCGGGTGGGAATTCCATCTATCCGGGCATCTTATTACAGAGGAATTACAGAGCGCCCTCAATTGCAAAGAACATTGGGAGGTGCTGCGGAAAGACGGACTAAGATGGATATACTAAGCCAATATGCTTCTTGGAGTCAAATGGGTGGATTTACACAGCCTTTGACCGATAGTTTAAACAGTAGTTATAATAATGCTACCGATTGGCAAGATCTATTTTATACCACAGGTAATATAGATAATGCCGATGCGAGTATTTCTGGTGGAAGTGAGTCGGTTAACTATAGATTGTCTGCTGGATATTATAACGAAGATGGTGTTGTCCGTAACACAGGTTTTAAACGCTATTCAATTAGGGGCAATTTTGGGTTTACGCTTTCACCAATTATCAAATCGGATTTTATGGTGTCAGCAGCGAGAATTAATCGCAAACGCGGCCTCGGTAGAGGTATTGATCAAGTTGTTCCTGTTAACCAAGGAGAGATGCCTTCTTCTTTTGTAGGTCTTGGCCAAGCGGATTATGATTTCTATCTGGGTCAATATGATAAATTGAAAGATGATAATCAGACCGATAATATCAATATATTCTCAAAAACCTATGTGGACATTATTGATGGCTTGCAATATTCGTTGGAAGGGTCTGTACAGGCGAATCTCGATAGTAGAAACCAATTCCAGCCCAGGGAACTTAATCAGGGAACCAACTATGCCGCATCAACGGGCAGAAATGCATATACCTATAATATCGCGAACGTTTTGAACTATATCAAGACATTTAACGATAAACATACAATTAATTTAACAGCCTTGCAATCCTTTCAATATGATAAACAATTGTCTCACAAAACGGAAGGATTTAATTTGCCAACCGATGATATCCATGTCATCCAAGGTGTCGCAACCAAGGATCTAATCGCAAGTACAAACAAAGTTGAGTCTGGACTGCTGTCTTATATGGGACAGTTTTCTTATGATTATAAATCACGCTACATCTTTAATGCATCATGGCGTGCGGATGCGTCTTCCAGATTTGGGGTAAATACCAAATGGGGGTCTTTCCCGGCATTGTCGGGAGCCTGGGTCGTTTCGGATGAGAAATTTATGGAAAAATTGACTTGGGTTAATTTGCTTAAAGTGAGGGGAAGCTGGGGTAGATCCGGGGTTCTGCCAGAAGATTTTTATGCCCCATATAATGTTTGGGCATTGTCATCGGATACTTATAATGGTACAACATTCGCTGTGCCATCATTTGCCAAGCCATTGACTTTAAAGAATTTGACCTGGAATAAATCAGAGCAAACAAATATTGGATTCGACTTAGGACTTTTCAATGATCGTCTAACTGTAACGTTCGATGCCTATAGAAAGGTGCTTAAGGACCCAATTATGGGATTTTCATTCCCGTATTACACCGGTTACACAAAGTTATCGTTTAATGTTCCAATGACAGTTTATAATGAAGGTATTGACCTGACCATTATGACCAGAAACCTTTCTAAAGCAAGTGCATTGCAATGGAATACAAATCTAAACATGACTTTTAATAAAAATAGAATTGGTGCATTGCCATTTGGTGATCGGAGCTTCTATGCTGATTCTAGAGGCTGGAACCAACAGTTATTGTACACAGTAGGTAGTCCGATTTATCGTTGGGCTCAAATGTTGTATCAAGGCGTATATTCGCATCAAGATCAAATCCCTGTAAATCCGGTAACAGGAAGACCGCTCACTGTTTTTAAAGGAAATTACCCTGTTAAACCGGGCTATCCGATTTGGGCAGATGTAAATCAAGATTGGGATACGTGGAGCGATGAGGATAAAGGAGCTGCTGACGGTGACTTAATGTTGACAGGTAATCCTAATCCACGTATTACAGGAGGTCTATATAATGAGTTTATATACAAAGGTTTTTCAATCAGTATGTTAAATACCTTTACGATTGGCCGGGATATTATTAATAACCTAAAAAGTAACCAGTTCAATGCTATTGGTGGAAATGTAACTAAATTCACCAATAATAGGCTGCCTGATTTAGAAGGTTTGGATTACTGGACTCCAGAAAAGGCAAAAGATCCAAATTATCAAGCAAACTTTCCGTCGATATCTCCCTACGGAAGTTATTTCTATCAATACCTTCCATTTAGTACCATGTTTAATGAGAATGGAACCTATTTCAAAATCAAAACAATCTCTGTCGGATATCTTCTGCCAAAACATATCGTTGAAAGGTTAAAAATAGGTGCGCGAAATATTAGATTCTACGGCATGTTGGATAATCTTCACACGTTTCAAAAAGCGTCGGTGCCCGATGCTGAATTGGTAACCCCTCAGGGAGAGTATAGTGGTGGAGCTTACCCTTTACCTAGAAAATATACAATTGGTTTAGAAGTTAACTTTTAAAAGCGATCGAAATGAAATTTAAATATATATTATCGTTAATCGGGATATCGGGAATGATACTTTTTAATTCCTCTTGTTCGAAATATCTTGATTTGAAGCCAGAAAATAGTACCTATGACGAAGTGTTCTGGAAGGATGGGGAAAATGTGAATAGAGCTACGCTCGGTGCATATGCGCTATTGCGCAATTCACTCCGGGCAGATCGATCCTATTTTATATTTGGTGATATAGCATCGGGAATAGTACGTCAGGCAGATGAAGATTGGAATATGGACCAATTTGCAAGGTCAGGGGGCTATAAATTTAGCTATGCACCCTACTTGGAGGGAAGTCTTTGGAACTGGACGCGCTTCTATGGTATAATTAATCAATGTAATTTAATTGTTGAGCAAGCCGAAGCGATGGATATTAAATTATTTGATGGAGGTGAAGATGAGAAAAAGGGCTATATCGCAAACGCGCGATTCCTGAGAGCATACACCTATTTCTATATGCAACGTGTTTGGGGTGATGTGTTATTGGTTAAAGAGACTTTTAAAGACCCACAGAATATTCCAGATATGACTAGAACTCCAGAAAAAGAAACCTTGGCGTTTTGTAAGGAAGATTTGTTGTATGCAATAGCTAACCTTCAGCAGAATCCTACAAAGAGTTTTGCATCTAAAGGAGCGGCCAATGCCTTGATGGCAGAAGTTTGTGCTTGGGAGCATGACTATATTAACGCCGAAAAGTATGCGAATGAGACGCTAAAATTCGGATATGCTTTAGAAGACGTCAAAGATTATCGCAAGATATGGAAAGGTAATTCTAAAGAATCCATCTTTGAATTGAATATGTTATACAGTGAGAGTGGAAATGAATTCACTGAGGATTTCTTTAGTAGATTTTTGTCAAGTGCCAGTATCCCAGGTAAAGGAAGTGGTTCGGTGTGGGATATTGAACCAGAATTTCTTGAAACAGAATTTGATAAGCCTGAGGCAAGATTGGACTCCATGTCAATGCCGTTCCCAGATAATGCTGCGCTTAAAACTATTCGGAAATATGATGATATTGTCGAGTATAGAGAAGGGAAATATGCGGTTAGTAATAATTTGGTATTAATTCGCCTTGCGGATATTATTCTTTTGAGAGCGGAGGCTTATTATAAGAATGGTAAGACAACACTTGCATTGAACGACTTAAATACCATTAGAAAGAGAGCTGGCCTAGAAGAGATACAAGTTTCCGGTGCGGAATTGTTTAAAGAAATATTCAGAGAACGGAGGAGAGAGCTCATTGGAGAGGGAGTTATTCAATTTGATTTGATCCGGATGAATATGTTTGAGCAACTTGATGAATATTCGGCTTATTATTCGGCTGATAGAATTGCTAACAAAGGATACTATTGGCCTTTGGATATGCGCAACCTATTGCCTCAAAATGAATTGTTGACTCAGAATCCGTGGTGGAAAAATCATTAATTAGAGAAATCATGAAAAAAATTATTGTAAATATAGCTTGCCTATTGGGAATTATAGTAGCTATGAGTTCATGCAAAAAGAACGATTATTTTGTTGGTGGTGACCTCCATAATCCAAAGATTAATATGACGACCTATGATTGGATGAAGAGTAACAAATATGGTGTTTTTGATACGGTACTGATGCTGATCGATAAGGCGGGTGTGAAGGATAAGATCAATGCGCAGGGAGTTACTTTTTTTGCACCAACAGACTATGATGTTTATAACTATGTGCAGGCCCGGACGAGACAGGTCCAAAAAGTAGATCCAAAAAAAATGTGGACGGTAGACTCAATTATGAAATATGAATTGGGGCGATTTGCGGATTCTATTGATATGTATATCACCAAAGAACAATTGACGAATGATAAATTAACAGCTTCAGGTAAAAAATATAAAAATAACAAAGGAGGCAATTTTATAATATCTTTCGAGGAAACACGAGATCCTGCATTAGGTTATAATGAAAACTCTACTGTAATTCCTAGGGTAGTATTGTTTACCTATCTGTATCAGGCTATTGGTGATGTGTTTGATGTGAAATCCATTGTTCCGCCTGTTGGTAGCCGTACATTAGTTCAAACTTCTAATGCGCAGACAACGACAGGTGTGGTGCACGTATTAAGTAATTCACATGTTTTATTCTATTATCGTTAATGACTATGAAAAGTAAATTAATATATACTATCGGACTTGTGGCGCTTGCACTAGTAGGATGTAAAAAAATACCAGAAGGCAACTTGAGTGACATTATACGTTATGAAACGCTCCCCATAGAAATTCAAATGGGGCGGTCTACAGTTTCAACAGCAATAAATCCGGCAGGCTCTAGCAAGCCTATTGAGGTCAAATTGTTGAAAGTATATCAGAAGGAAACAGGAAAGGATGTAACAGATATTTTCTTGCAAACATTTCCTATTAAAATCTGGAAAAAACTATACGATTCCAAGGTGGATACCACATTGGACTTAATTGCAGCAAAACAGAAAGATACTGTAATGACAGCGTTAAGTATAAATAAATTTTCAGGAGCAATTGAGGCAACTCCAAATACGTTAAAGCTGCCAAAGGGTAACTATGTGTTTGATCTCGAAATAAAAAATGCGGTTGGAACCAGAGTATACCCTGCAATTGGTGAGTTTTCACTGGTCGAAGCACCTTACTACGATGTTCCGGCAGTTAGATCTACTGTTGCGATGAAGGTTGGGGCGGAAACGACCACAAAATCTATCCCAAGCAACGCCAGTCATATTAAAGTTACTTATTTGGGACTTGGAGAAAACAAAGTGGTTGTAAAAATAGTGGATAAAAATGGTCTTCCATTTAATCCAAAAAAAGGTGAAATAGCGAGACGCCCTATGTCTGGAACGGCTGGTGGATATTTGCAGACAATGCAAGATTACTCTATTTCAACGACGTTATTTGATGATCGGATGGAGTTTGTTTATGGTGTGTTGCCTTTCCCATTGGTGTCATTGGGCAACGGATTTAATTATTATTACCGAATTCCAGCGCCTTATGTTAAATTTGATGATAGTCTAGACCTGCCTTATAATACCTATTCATGTAATGCGAGATTTTCTTTTCAAGCATTTGTTCCAGGGACATATCAAGTGGAGGTTATAGTCCCGCAGGTGACGAGGGTGAATTAGTTATCATATGCTATTGTATGAAAAGGAGGTGTGCTTTTGTATACCTCCTTTTCATATAATAGAACATTTGTTTTTTATGTAGTTGAACAATGTAGATTTTAGGTCTGTTGAATAGAAAATAGAATAAATTATATGTTATACTAATTGACATAATTGAATTAAAGATATAACCAAAATAATAATCGATATGATAAATAAATTTATGGCCTTAGGGATGGGTCTATTGTTTAGTGCCAATCTAATGGCACAATCTGCTCAGGATTTTAAGCAGACCTATGCGGATCTTTCCGTGTTCGAAGATGCATTGGCATTAAAACTAAAAAAAGGTATTAAGAAAAAGCAGATCGAGCAGATTGGTGACACCACATTGCGCAGGGTAGCTTTATCTATGCTAGATGGTAAATACAATAAAGAGTATAGATATGCGACTTATTCTGCCTTACTGAATCCATCGACATTGGGCCATCAGTTGAGTATTGGTGATGGCTATAGCAAGTATGAGAATATAACTGGGGTATACCTTCCAAAAGGGCGGCATATTGTCATTGTGGATGGTATTGCAACTGGCAAAGAAGTTAACCTAGTGGTACCAAATTGGCTGCGTAAAGCTCCAGATCCAGCCAAGCCTACAGAAGATCCGAAAGGCTGGGGATTAGAAAAGCAAGAATTTAGGCTGCATAATGGCGTGAATATTATCCAGCTCAACGATTTTGGAAGTTTAGCTTATATCGATTATTTCTCCGACGAACCTGAAAAAGAAAAACCTGTTACGGTACATTTTCCAACAGGACAGGTAAACGGATATTTTGATATAAAAAAACAGGGCAACAAAGAATGGGACAGTCTGATTGATCATGCAGTCTTTCCAATTATGGATGCGAAGGGCGAACATATACAGACAGCTTATCCTATTGAGGCAATGAAGAAATATGCCTATGGAAGAGGAGTTGAACTGATCAGTAATTATGATTCTTTAGTATTCAGGCAGCATCGTTTGATGGGTTTGGAAAAATATAAGAAAGTTCCTAGGAACCGTATCCTTGCACGGGTAAATTATAATTATTACATGTTCCGTGATGGAGATGGGGTTGCCTATATGGGCGATAAAGTTGGTTATGCAATGCGTATGGTTGTCGATCCAGCTTCAGTAATTAAGGGAGATCCGTGCTGGGGGTTTAGTCATGAAGTAGGACATGTGCATCAGACGCGACCAATGTTTAATTGGGGTGGACTTGGTGAAGTGAGCAATAACCTGTTTTCTTTATATGTAACACGATCATTTGGTAATAAAACACGCGTTTCTGAGCAGAATAACTTTGAAAAAGCCAAATCCAGTATTATTGAGAAGAGAATTTCTTACTTATCCGATCCTGATGTATTTAATCGTTTAATCCCTTTCTGGCAATTACAGTTATATTTTGAAGGAGTTGGAAAGCGTCCAGATTTTTATGCGGATCTATTTGAGGCTTTTCGTCAACAGCATAGGGATAAACCTTCACGAAGGGGTCGTTCGGATTGGAGTTTCGATAGGATGATGGGCGAACGGAATCCAGCTGTTCATCAATTAAACTTTGTTAAAACAGCGTGTGAGGTTGCCAAAATAGATCTGACGGATTTCTTCGATAAGTATGGATTCTTTTATATTGGTACATTGGAGTATGATGATTACGGAAAGTATACTTATACAATGACGCAAGAAATGGTTGATGAATGCAAGAAGGCTATTAAGAATATGAACTTGTCCCAACCTAAAATAGATCTTACGACGCTAAGAGACAATTAATATTGACTACGTATAGAGCTTGAAACTCCGAATTGCGAAAGTAATTTGGAGTTTCTTGTTTTAAGCCAATTCCTATAGCAATCAGCAGGTGACGTATGATCAGTTATTCACATTATCGTTCGACATAAATTCGGATCGTTATCGATTTAAATATTTTTGACCTTATAGCTTGCATCGCTTCTTTGATGCTAAACTTAGAAGAGCTTTCAATTTCGAATTGCTTGGACTTGCCTTCCCATCATTTCCTAAAAAACAATCCATAAAAGTATTTACTGAAAACGTTTAGATTTTTAATTAAATATAGTGATGAAGAGAACTTTTTTTATAAAATTATAAAACTACTTTGTTTATAGACAATGAGGAATAAATTGTGCAATCGTTTGTGTCGATTACGCAATCGATTTCGTTTAGCTGACCTCTAACCACTCTAAAGTTTTTGTTATATCATTGTTACGTACTATCAATTATTAATAAGACCTAAAAGTCTAACAATTATTCAGAGCCGTTATATAGTTTTTATAAGCTAAATAGTGCCAATTTTTTTTTAAGCCTAAGACATAAAATCGAATGAAAAGACTATTTTGTTTTTTATTTCTTGTCCCTATGTGCTCAAATGTAAAGGCTAACCACCTTAATTTTTGGGTTTCAAAACAAGATACTTCTGAAATCAATGAGGTTGACAAGCGATTACTTAGAGGGCGACTGGCTACCTTATTGCAAAAACAAGGTGTTAGAGACAGTCTCCATTTAAGAAACGTTGAAACACTGCCTGTTGTCAGTATTCCAGAGGTTTTAAAAGGGCAAGTTGCCGGTCTCTACGTACAAGAAGCGACAGGCGAACCAGGAGCGCCAAAGAATATGGTACTTCGGGGATTAGGATCGCCATTATTCGAAATCAAAGATGCGATTAATGTGCAACCAGCAGTATTTGTCAATGGAATACCCATTGCAAGAGATAACAACTTTGCCTATTCAATTCAGCAGTATCAGTTTAATCGTATTGGACCAGCAACCGACAACTTCGCAGGTATTGACCTAGCAACTGTAGAGTCTATCGAAGTGGTAAAAGATCCGGTTAAATTGGCAAGGCTTGGACCGCTAGCAGCTAATGGAGCAATTTGGATCCTGACAAAACCGGGTAGAGAGGGGGACCGTCAAATTTTCATTAATACATATGTTGGGCTAGCAACAAAACCAGTAGTAACCCCCGTAAATGCCCAATATGAGAATATGTTCCGATCGGTATTCTATAACAAATATGGATCAGTTACTGACCGTTTGAATTACCCAGGATATCTGAGCGATTCGACTAATGTAAATTATTACGGACCAGCGAATTGGAATGAAGATTATTATAAAACTACGCCGATCTATGGTGGAAGTTTAGGTATACGTGGTGGTAATGATCGTGCGAACTTTTCGTTCGTAGGAGGGTATACCAAGAATGCAAGTTCGGCTGACAAAACTAATATCGAGCGATACAATGCCTTGTTTAACGTTAATATGGCTCCTTTTAAATGGTTGAATTTTGGTGCCACAATCAATGCAAGTCGTAGTTTGAGAGATCGCAATCGCAGTCTCAGAGATCGATTTGGTGAAGCTTCTTATGTGCCTGATTTATCTGTGCCAATTTCACCAGGAAAGGATATGTATGCACAGTATCTAGATATCTATAAAGCGGCTTTGGATAAGAATACCGTCAATTTCTTAAATTCGCTGGTAACATTAGATCTTTATTTTCTCAAGAACCTAAAATTTAATACTTCCTTAGGAATTGATTATTCTGAGGGTGCAAGACAAGCTTTTTTCCCTGGTTCATTGATGGAAACCAATAACTATATGTCGAGTTATTTTGGTTTTAATCAACGCTTGGTGTATAATAACCGCCTGGAATATAACTTGGAATTCCAAGAACAGCATAAATTGGATTTGACTTTAGGATCGTCTTATACACAAGACCTCTATCGTTACAATTATGCGCGTGCTTATGATGGACCAAACGATTTTATCAAGGTTAACGTTGTAGATGGCGATCCTCAAAAAGGAAGTTATTTAGTGCCGATTGGGGGGCTATATGTGAATAGGTACAGTAATCGCGAAGATTTTAGATTGCACTCCCTGTATTTGGCTGCCAATTATAGCTACAAAAATCTCTTGGACTTGAATGCGGTTTTACGTTATGATGGTTCTTCAACAATGCAACCTGATTCACGTTGGTTGATGACACCGTCATTCGCTGCGAAATATCATTTGATTCCCGAAAATGAGGATAATTTATTTAACCATTTGGGCGTAAAAGCCTCCTGGGCGCGAATTGGGAAACCGGTATTTACAAGTAAATTTGCCATTGGCCCAAATTATACCGCAGATCTAAATTGGGGATCCGAAAAGTCCTTGGTATCCTATAATGGTTTTGCCGTTGCATCCAGACCTTATTCAGAAGGTTGGGTAGGTTACGATATCAAATGGCCTTATACAGATCATGCCGAATTGACCTTAGATGGAACCTTATTGGAGAAAAAAATTGATTTTGAAGTCTCCTTATACCAAAAGAAAGATGTAAATCAATTGATTAATTCACCTATTCCTGCTGAGTATGGTTATTCTGGACAAATTGTTAATGGCTTAAGTGTAAAAAACACTGGGTTGGATGTCAACCTGTCTGCAAAAGTATTGTCTAATCCTGAGACATTACAATGGAATACATCACTTAATCTAAATTACAATCAAAATAAATTGACGGCACTTCCAGGAGGACGCAAGCAGTTGAAAGTTGGCAATAGATTATTAAAAGTGGGTGAAGCTATTGATCAGTTTTGGTTGTACGAAAATCAAGGAACTTATGATACTGAGGCGAGTATCCCCGTACAAAACGGTCAAAAACTGCAGTTTGACGGAGTGGATTTTGCCGCGGGAGACCCTATCTGGAAAGACCAAAACGGAGATTTTAAAATCAATGATGAAGATCGTGTCTTGAAAGGTAATGCTATGCCAAAGCTAACAGGTTCGTTTCAAAACTATTTCAAATACAAAGGTTTCGACCTGAATATGCAATGGTATTTTGCGCTTGGGCATAAGGCCTTGAATCAACGCGCTTCAAATAAGTATAATTTCATCAATACCGAAAACACCAATTCATTGGAGGGGATTCGCGAAGTATTTCATTGGCAGCAAGATGTTGATTTGAATAAATACCCGATTTATAATCCTTGGAGTCCGATTGTTGCCTACCGTGTGGATCAAGATCTGTTTCTGGAAAATGCTTCTTTCTTGAAGTTGAGATCCTTGACGATAGGCTACGATCTTGCTCAATTGAACAATGTAAAAGACAAGATGAAGACCATTCGTAGAGCTTACGTTTACGTTTCAGGTACCAATTTATTGACGATTTCCAAGTTTTCAGGAGCGGATCCCGAACTGATAGATTTTAATGGATATTATACAGGTTATGGACTACCATTGTCCCCAATGGTTTCCTTAGGCGTTAAGTTAGAGCTGTAATAATTTAATAGTAGAAAGAGTATGAAAAGATATAATCGATGGACGGTCATGTTCCTGATGGCACTGGGCATCACTGCTTTTACGAGCTCATGTAATAAAAAATTGGATATTGTCGCTTCCAATCTCGGCTCCGAGAAACTGGAATGGCAATCCATATCTGATACACGCGCACACCTAATGGGCATTTATGGCCTGATGCGGGCAGCATTAGTTGATAACTATGGGCATTGGGTGTATGGAGAAATCCGCTACGGTGATTTCACACCGTATTCCCGTGCCGATCTTCGTGTCGTCCAAGAAAATAAATTGAGATCAGCTTATCCTTTACTTAAAGATCTCACAGACTGGCGTAGATTTTATGCGGTCATCAATGCGGCATCGCTTTTTATCGAACGGGCTCCCGAAGTGATGGCCAAAGATAAGCGATATACAGAGCGCGATATGAAGTATGATGTTGCACAAGCACGTACAATCCGTGCCCTGATGTATTTCTATATGGTCCGTATCTGGGGCGATGTCCCTCTGTTAAAAGAATCCTATGATAATGGTTCCTTTGTGGAACTTGCTCGATCGACCGAAGCAACAGTTTTAGCTTTCGCGGAAACCGAACTATTAGCCGCTGCACAGGATTTACCTTACCGTTATGCGGTCGGAACACAAAGTTATTATGGGGAAAGCTATAGTACTTGGGTTGGTGTATTGGTCAATAAAATTACAGCCTACTCCCTTTTGGCGCATGTGGCGGCTTGGCAAGGAAAATATATCAATGCGGAGGTATACTCTCGATTTGTTATCGACAACTATTCACAAGCGAATCTTGAACTATTGACGACACCGGCATTGGTGAATCCGACCGATGGTCTATTTGGGCCAAGTACAAGAGCGCAGATCTTAGCGATTCGCTCTTCATACGAATTGGGTGAAGCGACGAATACAGGCCATATTGAATCATTGACTTTAGGTTATCCGATTGTCACCAAAGCTAAACCAGATATCTATGTAAGCCGAGACACGATCAATAAATTGTTTGATGACGTCAACGACACGCGTTTTGGTATTGACTCCGTATCAGGATTAGTACGGACTAATTACTTTACCAACTACAATGGTGATATTCCGATTTTTAGTAAGATCAAGGTCATCCGTAATGGTAATGGTGATTCTGATTTTTCCATTTTTGGATCGAACTTAGTTTTTACCCGTCTTGAAGAGATCTACTTACTGCAAGCAGAAGCAAAAGCTGTACTCAATCAGCGTGATGATGCCATTAAGTACCTCAATGTGATTAAAGAGCGTCGCGGTCTAAAACCCTATATCAGCAACTCACCAAAAGATTTATTGGAAGAGATCTTCTTGGAGAGAAGACGCGAATTGATGGGGGAAGGCTGGAGATGGTACGATCAAATACGCCTGGCGAAGATTAAGAAAAATAATCCTGTGATGAATGATTTGATTCTAAAAGGTGGAATTTATTGGCCGATCTCCTCGGATGTACTCGAAAGAAACTCTAAACTGGTGCAAAACTCATATTGGAAATAATAGAATAGATAATCATGAAAAACAAACATATTTTTTTAGGCTTATCGCTAATCGTACTACTCCTAGGTATTGCTAGTTGTAAAAAAGGGAATACCTATTACGAAGATTTTCAAGTCAAGTATACCGAATTTGACGGAACCTCATTGGAATTTTTGGAATCACAGGGCAGTACTTATGACTCCTTGTTATTAGTCTTGGATCGTGTTCCTTCGGTACGTGCTAAGTTGAAAGATGCCAATGCAAAAACGACCTTTTTCGCCATGACGAACAGCAGTTTTACCAATGCTTTGGATGCAATGAACGGCGTGCGAAAAGCGGGAAACAGATCTCCACTTTATCTAGAAGACATTCCTCAATTGATCCTTGATTCCTTGACTTATCATTATGCCTTTGATGGTGAATATGATACGCCTTACCTATGGGATTTTGTTGAAGGAAAAGTGATTAAAGCTATTGACGATTATAATATGACCTTAAAATATAAAGTGACATCTGCTTCCGGAATTATAGGCGGCGGTCAACAACAGATCATATTGAGTGATATGAATAAGTCTATTTTTCAACGCTACTGGCAGGAAAGTGCAACATCCGTGGTAAATATCCGTACACACAATGGTATGTTACATGTCCTCGCTCCAAGCCATAATTTCGGATTTAGTAAACTCGCTAAATTATTAAACAAATAGCATGGAAAAGAAAATATTTAAATCGGCAAAACAGTTATTGGTGCTCGGGATGGGACTTTTCATGCTTACCTCATGTAATAAATATATTCCGGATGACCAAGACTCACTGGGTACTGACGTGGTGTATAGCACCAACGAATTTATGCCATTGTTAGGAAGAAATACATTCTATAACAATATTGTCAATATAGGGCAGAATACATCACAACCGCTCAATTTCAAGATTGTAAATGTGCGTGATATTGATGGACAGCCTTCAACACTTTTTGAAGATAAATTTCCGGTAAAAATCTGGACAAAGTCATATAGTGGCGAAGAGAAATCCATCGCAGAAATTGAAAATAAACGTAAGATAGAATACCGTCCTATTCTCGAGATTCTTGAGAAATCAGGTAATCTAAACTTTTGGGGACAGGCCGTAAATTCAAATTTTGTCAAAGCACAGCCAGATTCAGGTTATGTGTTTGATATTGAAGTTAGCAACACTGGTGGACGCAGGTATTTGCGGAATTTCAAATTAAAGCCTTATCGTGAACGTGCATTTGAACCGAGCATCATGGATCCAGTGACAGGCTTATCGCCACTACCATATACGCATCCCAGCAGGACAACCAACTTGTATGGCGTACGAACAAATCAATTTATTTATCCAGGCCTAATTAATGTGTATTTCAATAAGTTGGAAAGTAAGGGGACAGGAAGTAAAACCTTGACCATAAGTTTCTTGGATTCTTTAAATCGTCCAATTGATGTGAAGAAATTTGCAGCGACGGAATGGGATAAATTAGTGCATGGTTTCAACCATAGATTTGAAAATGGTAAAGTGATTTATGACGTTGCTTATCCTATTCCATTGGCACCGATCAGAACCGACTATTCTTCAAGCGATGGTACTTATGCCGTGATGAATTTCAAATTCCGCAGGAAAGGGCAGTTTGGTTTTCTCGAAGATTGTGGGATCGAGATGCCATTTGCGATCTACGAAGATGGAGATTGGGAGATACAGTTTCGCTTCACCAATGAAACGCCAAAATTTGACTGATGATGGACGGACTAATTAGCTTAAAGATTATGAAACAATTTAGCATAATATTAACTTTCATTTGTGTCTTGTTTGTGGGGGAGGCATGGGCCCAAACCATGGTCAAGGGGCTCGTGAAAGGAAATGATAACAGAGCGCTCAGTGGCGTCTCTATACGGTTGGAAAACCCCAAACGAGATCTGGGAAAAACCGGAGAAGATGGACGGTTTGTAATTTCGGTCCCGAACAGCGGGGTGATGGTATTTTCCTATCAGGGCTATCGTACGGAGAAGTATACGATTGTTGCTGGAAAAAAGGAATACAATGTGACCTTAGAAAGTACGGCACAGGAACTTGAGGAAACTGTTGTCGTGGGATACCAACAACGTAAAAGAGAGACATTGACTGGATCCGTAGTAACAATCTCCGGTAAGGAAATCCAGGATATTCCTTCAGGTAACTTTGTTGACCTCTTGCAAGGTAAGGTTGCTGGTTTAAATATTCAGAACAATACAGGAAGTCCTGGTATGCGCGGAACGATGGCTGTACGGGGGATGTCCAGCTTTAATGTTTCAGGTAGTGGTGACAATACCTTTGTAACACCGACATCACCGTTATTCGTTATTGATGGTGTCCCTATCGATGACAACTCGGGTTATGAATATGGATTTGAAACAGCCGGCCCCGGTGTGTCGCCAATTTCCATGATTCCACCAGAAGATATCGAAGATATTACCGTCATGAAAGATGCGCAGGCAACAGCCATGTATGGATCGCGGGGTGCCTATGGTGTTATTCAGGTGCGCACCAAACGTGGTAATTCGAAAGTGCCTATCGTAAATTATCAAGGTCAGTTTTTCTTGTCGGCAGTGCCGCAATTGCGTCGTGTGATCGGTGGTAAGGGAGAGAGTATGGTTCGTTTGGAGCAAATCCTAATGAATGATACAACATTGGCCGCAGCACTACGCCGTATCAATGATTCACCAATATTGGCCGATTCCCTGAATCCCTATTATAATAATTCAACAGATTGGCAATCTTATTTCTACCGCAATACCATGAATCAGACACATAATATTGGTATTTCTGGCGGAGAGCGTACATTCAATTACAAAGCCAATATGAACTATTACGATGAAAATGGTATCATCGCCAATACGGGTTTTAAAAGATATTCAATGACCTCCAATATGCAGTATGAGCCGAGCGATCGTTTCAGAATGATGACCAATATCAATGTCAATGTCGCGCAAAATAAGATGGGTTCAGGGAATGCGTTGATGCAGACGGGGGTAGGTAAATCGGTCAACACAACCTCGCTGTACCCTTCACCTTCCTTATTTTCCGGAAGTATGGGGGCGTTATCGGCATTGGGTGTGGATGACCAGAATAAAACCGGGAATTATTTAGGGCAATTGGAATTGCAATATGTACCTATTAAAGATGTACGTGCATCCGTTACCCTAAACTATAACTATACAACTTCAACAAAAGATCGTTATACACCAGAGGTACTTTTAGGCAACTCTTCGGAAGTATACAGTTATTATAGTAACAAAAGTAAAGTCTATAACCGGAATCAACTGTCCTATGTGAAGGCAATTAAAGAGAAGCATCTTTTTAGTGTCTATGGATTTACGGAAATGGAAATATCCGCATCCTCCGAAGACTTATCGAAGATTCGCGGAACGGCCAATGATCAATTTCAAACGGGAATTAGCTACAATACACGAAATACGCTTGGAGGTTTGTTAAACTCATTGAATAATTTTAGATCGGTAGCTTATGCAGGGAGCTTTTCGTATAACTACGATTCAAAGTATATTCTCGATTTGACCTACCGTGTCGACGGTAGTTCGTTGACCGGTGGTGCAACACCTTGGACCAAAAATCCTTCAGCGGGCTTACGTTGGAATTTCAAGAAAGAGAAATTTATGGAAAATGTGGATTGGTGGGATACAGGTTTCTTAAGAGGATCGGTCGGTCGGACAATTTCACCAGCGGGGACCCTGTCGGACATCTACGGTTGGTATAAGATTGATGATGGTCGCTATAACAATAGACCAACAACATCATTAGATCTAGATATTGCCCCCAATACGGGCTTGGTACCCCAATCGACAACACAATGGTCTGCCGCAGCAGAGCTTGGATTTTTCAATAGCTCGCTATATATTACTTACGAAACTTATTACAAGCAATCGGATAAGATTTTAGATAAAAAACCTATTGCAAATCATAACGCGTTTTCAAATGTATTGACCAACGAGAAAGCAATGGTGAACAAAGGACACGAGCTGAGTATTCAATATCGACCAAAATTAGCAAGCGCGGATTGGGAATTGAATGCGAATGCTACGTTTGCGATAAATAGAGACTATGTGACCTCATTGCCGGATGGTGCACGCCAACTGGTACAAGCAGATGGATCAGGATACGATCTTCCTCAATTCTTCCGTCTAGGACGTAATGCATTTACTTTTGTCTTATATGATTATAAAGGCGTTTATAAAGCTGATGATCAAGTACCAGTCAATCCGCTAACGGGACTGCGTTACCGGGCAGGAGGGGAAATGAACGAAGGTAAATTCTTCCGTGCCGGAGATCCCATTTTTACAGATCTAAATGGTGACTATGTACTAGACGAAAATGATTTAGTTTATGTCGGTAATTCGCAGCCAGCAATCACAGGTGGATTGTACCTGTATACCCGCTATAAAAACTGGTCTTTGCGCACGCAATTATCCTATACCATAGACCGTGATATCTTAAATACAGCCTTGACCGATCGCTTCCGGAACTATTCGGATCCAAGTGGGCAAAACTATGGCTCTGGTGCGCCAGGTGCTTATGTCCCTTTGGATGCTTATAATGTATGGCGGCAATTGGGTGACAATGCGGATTATCCAAATGTTTCAGACTTTACACGTCTGTCGTTATATAATCCTTATCGCTACAATTCAACCATGTTTATGGAGGATGGCTCCTACGTGAAAATTAATTCGGTCACCGTGGGCTACAATTTTGACAGAAGATGGGCACGTCGCTTTGGGGTGTCATCTGCCCGTATCAACCTGACAGCAAATAATGTGTATACATTTAGTAACTACTCTGGACCAGATCCAGAATTGGTAACAGGTGTGGGACGTGATGGCTCAAACGGTTATCCAAGTAGAAGGACCTATTCATTGGGGGTAAGTGTACAATTCTAAGTTCGAAAACAACATGAGAAAGAAATTTTTATATCTATTTATATTGGGAGCATCCCTAGGTTTGGGCTCCTGCGGAAAGGACTTCCTAAATATTACTCAGATTGACAAATTAACGGGAAATAATTACTGGACCAGACAAGCAGATGTCGATCAGTATATGGGCGGGATCTATTCTACTTTCAGAGAAGCAACCATGACGAATATCTTTTTTCCGGCATCAGGCGACTTGCGTTGTGCTCCTACAAATCGGACAAGTGCAACATCAGGGGCTGGAAGGGATTATATTTCATTGTTGAGACAGAATGATTTGAATGCGATTATGTCTAGAAGTAGTGAGGACGTGAGTAATAATTTTGCCTATTTCAGATTTCCTAGGATCACTCAATGGAATAACTTCTATAAGATGGTTCAAAATGCGAACATTGTCATCTACCAATTAGAAAATAAAGATATGCCATTCCTTAGTGAGGATATGAAAAAAACCTATAAGGCAGAGGCTATTTTCCTACGTTCCTTAGCTTATTTTTTCATGGTGCGTTTGTATGGTGATGTCCCTTATTATACGGATGTAAATACGAACCCCTTACCACGGACAAATATGTTCACAGTATTAAAGAACCTTTCGGCCGATTTGGATGCCACCTATAAAGATCTGCCTTGGACCTACGATGATCCTTCCGTTGTTGCTGTGAAAGCGATGCGCGGTGCTGCCATGACACTTAATATGCATATTAATATGTGGATCGCAGGACTAGGAACGGATGATAAAACAGTGCTTTATCAGAAAGTTGCCGATTTAGGAAAAGAGTTAATGGAAGAAAATGGCGGAGCTTATGCTTTGTTGGATCTCAGCAAAACAAAAGAGATCTTTAAAGGCAGGACAAAAGAAGGCTTATTTGAGATTGTGCAAAACTTCAACTATGGCGAAAGTTTTCACTTGTCGGCTTCTTATTCGGATTATGTGCTCCATGCGCCAAATAAAGTGACAACCAAGTCCTATATCTATTACGATCCAAAATTTATGGAAAAGATGTATCCATCAACTGAAGACGATCAGCGTAAAGTATATTGGTTTGATAAAGATATCTATGCGACAAATGGAGATTTTCAATGTCTAAAATTTTCGAACGTATTTATGGAAGAGGGGGAAGATAATAATCCAGATGATAATCAAATGGTATTCCGCTATCCTGACCCAATTTTATTACGAGCCGAAGCTTTGGCGGAATTAGGCAAAGATGAAGAAGCGCGAACGGTTGTCAATGTCATTCGTACACGTGCTAAAGCGGCTCCTATTCGGGAAAGTGGCGATGATTTGAAAGATGCTATTTGGTGGGAGCGCGTCAGAGAACTCTTAGGGGAAGCAAACTTCTTTTATGATTTGGTGCGCACCAAGAAAGTGATCAATTCAGAATACACAAGTGCTCCCATGTCGGTTTCAGCCTTTAACTCGGGTGGTTGGACTTGGCCAATTGATAAGTCTGCCCGGACTAATAACCCTTATATGCAATTAAATAATTACTGGAACTAAAGGAATAGATCATGAAAAAGATTTGGAAGTATACTTTTTTACTGTTGATGGCAGTTTCGCTGTTTTCGGCTTGTAAAAAAGAAGATTATATCGATACGGGTGTTCATGAAGCGAAGTTTAATGGTACGATCTGGAATTATCTGGAATCCAGACCCGATTTGTTTGACACCCTAATGGTTGCATTGAAAGTTGCTAAATTGGATGCTGTACTCAAAAATGATGAAGTAACCTTCTTTGCCCCCCCTGATCCTTGTATCTTAAAGTCAGTGTGGTTGTTGAATCAGACATTATTCCGTTCAGGTCAGGATTCCATTACCAAACTAGAGCAAATTAGACCGGAAGTTTGGAGAAAATACTTGTCCAGATATATTTTTAAAGGTAAGAACGTAGCCAAAGATTATCGTCAGATCGATACACTAAACTTGGCCGCATTTCCTGGTGGCGTATATAAAAACCTAGCTGGTGGCGACATGAATATTGGAGTGCTCTATAATGATGTTGTCAGTAAGAATGAAAGTTCCGGGGGGACACAGGTCATAAAATATGCGGGTTATCGTCAACTTTATTTGAATTTTCCATATTCCTTTAGTGTGCCTGATGAGATTAAGGATTTTTTTGTCCCTTATATTACAGCACCGGTAGCAACATCGGATATTCAACCGACCAATGGTGTATTACATGTGCTGCAATTTTCGAAACATTCCTTTGGATTTCAGAATTACGAATTTGCAGATGAGGCTTACTTGTTGGGTGTGCTCCCCAAATAACGATCTGATATTAATATGAAAAGAAATTTAATAACCAAAATAGCTGTCCTGATTGTAGCATTAATCGCATGTGCTGCTTGTAGCAAGGATATCGTAACCGGAACAGATCCGTACGCAGGAGGTAAAGAACCACTGGGAGTCGGATTTTATATTAACTATCCAGAACCAGGGACGGCCAAACCTGGTGAATTGGTGGATTTTTATGTGAAAGGCCTGAAAGGAAAATTAGATCAGATTAACTTCTTTGTCAATAATACGACGGTAGAGGTAGTCTCGGCGAAAGATTCACTTGTCACGATTAAAATACCAGCGCAGATTACCTCCGGAAATGCCAAAATCGTTGTGGGTGAAGAAATCTTTTATGGCCCACGGCTGGAAATTGAGGGGAATACTTCCGTAGACGAAAACTATGGCATGGTAAACGGATTCCGAGGTGGAGTATACGATATCCTACCGAATGCGGGTGGTTTTATTGTGGCAGGGTCTTTTTATAACTTCGAAAATGAAGCAATTACGCTAAATGTTCCAGAAAGTCAAAAGGTCTACCGCAATGGGGTACATTTTATTGATGCAAATGGCAAGACCAGTGCTAATATGAATTTTGGACAGGGGACATTCGGTGGCGGTTTTGTGCGATCTATTGCGAAGACGAGTAATGGTAAATTTATCTTTGCCGGTGCTCTGGGAACTTTTGCAAAACGAGCGGTAAATAACATTGTCCGTATCAATAATGATGGTAAGATTGACTCAATGATTGTAGAAGTGATCAATCCGGGTAATGATCCGAAAAATTCATTGGATACGGTGTCTGCCTTTAATGGCGGCGTAAATAATATGATTATTCGAACTTTTACTGTAGCGGATAACAAGGTGATTGCGGTAGGTAACTTTACATCCCACTATAGGATTGATTACGACTATTCTTCCCGTGATTCCCGTAGATATATTATCTCGACCGCGAAGAGTATAATTCGCATGAAAGAGGATGGTTCACTGGATTCTACGTTTGCGCTGAATAACTCCGGTGCCAATGGACAGATTACGGATGCAGCCATGATTGATAATGAACGTGTTGTCATCGTCGGTGCATTTACCACTTACAATGGCAAGGCAGCCAACGGAATTGCCTGTATCAAATCAGACGGTTCATTGGATGAGACCTTTACCTTAAAAGGAAATATTACCCGATTATTGAAGGTAAGCTATAACAGTACCTTGAAAAAATTAGCTGTTTCGGGCATATTTACAGGTGCTGGTGCTTCAGGCAAGGTAAATAATATTGCCTTGATGAATATGGATGGAACAGTTGATGAGACTTTCATTTTGAAGGATATTGGTACTGGAATTATTAATTATGCACAGATATTGAATAACGGACAAGTCATTATTGACGGAACGCAAGAAAGCTATGCTGGTGTGCCAAGAGCCAATTTATTGATCTTGGAAAAAAATGGCGAATTACTGCAAAAATATAATTCATTGGGACCATTCACTGGCGATCTTGCTAAGGTTGTCGAGACGAAATCCTCTTTAGGGGAACCTGCATTGTTGCTTGGAGGAAATATTCTCCAATTCGGACAAAAGACAGTAGGAAACTTTTTCCGTTTGGAAATCAAGAATTAACCCAATAAATGAAACTGGTTATGATTAAGTATTTAAAAACTTTGAAACATATTTCTCTAGCACTTGGTACCTTAATGGTATTGGGCGCTTGTAATAAAGATTTTCCGAACTTGTTGCAGAACTTCAATGAGGCAAAGGATAGTCCCGAAAGTCGTGATAAGGTGTTATTGGTTATCGTTGATGGGCTTTCAGGCCCTGCCATGCAGGAGATTGCCCCAACGAATATTGATTTGATGACACGAAATGGCCTAGTTACCTATGGTAGTTTAGCTGATCCAACAACCGATTTTGAGGTAACCAATCAATCGGTTACAGCCTCGTTGCTGACGGGTGTTAATAGTGCTAAAAATAAGGTAGTCGGTACGGATTTGAGCCCGATTGACTTGAATAAGTATCCGACGATTTTCACGAAGTTGAAACAAAACGCGACAAGCCGTAAATCGAGCCTTTTCACCTCCGATACAAAATATGGTGCTGCCCTGGGTAAAGATGCCGAAGTTAAGGTGGAAAGTAATGATGTTGCGGTAGTCGCTGCCGGCACATCGTCGTTGGTAAATACCGAATCGGATTTAAATGTCATCCATTTGACGGAGGTTGATAAAGCAGGGAAATCCTCAGCTTATACCGCCGAGGATACAAAATATGTCGCTGCGGTAAATGTACTGGACAAACAAGTTCAATCCTTATGGGAAGCAGTTAAGAAAAGAGCGAGCTTCAATACAGAAAACTGGATTGTGATCATTACTTCCGCTCAGGGGGGGATATCTACGGATCCGGTGACCGATTTTACACCTTATGGGGATAGTAAAAGAGATACGTATACGTTATTCTACTCGCCAAAGTTTGCGCGGAAAATTGTTCCAAGACCCAATTCTAAAGATATTCCTTTTGTTGCAAATGCGACGAGATTTACCTACTCTGGCAATGGCAAAGTAACGGGAAGTGTCGCCGATGCAACATTGTTTAATATTACACCTGGGACGGATTGGACTATTACCTTCTTTGCGAAGCACAATGAACCGAATAGTACTTATAATTATGCAACATTTCTAGCCAAGCGATTGAAGGGGTTTCAAGATGCGGGATGGAATATCTTTTCCGAAAACGGAGGATGGGGCTTTAATAGCCAAAGTAATGATCAGACTTTTGGCAATTATATCAATGACGGTGAATGGCATGCACTCACGGTAGTCATCCATGGTAGTGGTGCACAAGATTCCATCTTTGCCTATACCGATGGTACGAAGAATGCGATCTCAGGAAAAGTATCCCGTAATCGGCTAGCAAATGCAAATTTGAGTAACAATGTCTCACTGACTTATGGTTATACTGAAAGAGATGGTAATTCGTTAAATTTATCAATGTGTAATTTACAAGTCTATAACAGGGCATTTAGTTATGAGGAAGTAGTGAAATATGGTGGTGTCACACATATAGATGAAAGTTTTCCCTTTTGGAATAATTTGCAAGCATATTGGCCTGGTTACGATGATGTAAATACATCAATTTTAACGGAGAAAACGGGTAAAGGTGCTGGTAATATTAAACTGACAGGTCCGGTTTCCTGGACAAGTTTCAATGAATTGGTACCGTTTTTTCAACCTCCGATTGAGGAATCGTTTTATCATCTAGTACCGAATGCCGTTGATATTCCATTTATGATTTATCAATGGTTGGGTGTATCAGTAGAATCGTCATGGAATTTGGATGGTAAAAGCTGGACACCAAATTATACACAGATTAGAAAATAACCAAATTTTGACCTAATGAGAAAGAGATATTTAGTTTTTGGATTATTTGTTGGGTTGATGGCTTTCGCCTCCTCCTGCAGTAAATATGGTATTGAGTTTCCAGATGGTTATCAATCTGGAGATTCTACGGAAACTCCACTACAATCGGATACAACGATGGGTAAAGCTGATAAAAGCTTGTATCATAGGGCTCGGATATATCCCGGTTTGGTGGGGGAAAATGTGACACGTGTTAAGGATACCACGATTTCTATGTTAATGAATAGAAAGTATGTGTCATCTTTTGATTATAAAGTCAGCGTAACACCTGCGCCAATTTATACCACAGGATTATATGCTCCCGCAGGAGAGGTAATTCGGATTACAGTACCTGCTGGTGCCATTGGTATGACAGTACAGATAGGTGTACATACAGATAATATAACAGGTAAAGATGCTCCACGTCGGGATCCTATTCTGTACACTAGAAAGGAATTATTTCCGGGGACAAACTACATTAAAAATTTGTACGGTGGAACCATATGGATTATTAATCAGAAAGCAAGCACAACTCCGGTTAATATTAAAGTAGCAGGTGCTGTTAAGTCCACTGACTTTATTTTAGGGAAGTCCACTGTGGCCGATTGGAAAAAACAGGTCTTGTCGCAGGATGTGCCTTGGATGGATCTTATCGGGGAGCGTGTTGCCTTCTCCGTTCCGCGTTCACTGGTTGTTAAATTCATCCAGTCGGGAAAAATGGATCAGGTGGATGAAGCGCTGCGTTTGTGGGACGAGACGTATGTCAAAGATTATTACAATTGGATGGGATTGTCTGCAGATGCGGCCGATCCAATGAATCGCTATCCAGAATTTTGGGAAAGGGGAGTGATGGATATTCATCCTTCATTGGGCTATGCGCATAGTGGTAGCCCATGGGTTATGCAAGAGGATGAATATTGGCTGGATGAACTGACAAATCCGAACACGATTAGAAAAGGAACTTCATGGGGATCGTACCATGAAGTCGGGCACAATTACCAAGCGAGCTGGGCCTGGAGCTGGTCTGATTTAGTGGAGACGACAAACAATCTGTTTATTTTTAATGCTGCGCGAAACCGTGGCAATACTTCTCGCATAGATTTCCATCCGGCATTGAAGACATCGATTCCTGCGGCATTAAAATTTGCTGCGTTGACTTCGGCGAAGAATTTTTCCAATTTCCCTGAAGAATTGGGTATCGATGCTGATGACCCTTTTGCACGATTAACGCCATTTCTTCAGATTTTTGATAAAACAAAGGGTAAAAATGGTGAATCAGGTTGGGATTTTTTTCCTTATATCTATAGTAAGGCGAGGAATGAAAATTTTTCCAATTCTTTGGATCAAGGAAAACGGGATTACTTCTATCGCCAGCTATGTAATTTTACAGGCAAGGATTTCAATCGCTTTTTTATTGCTTGGGGAATTCCGGTAAGTAGCTCGGCTAAACGTGAAATGCGTGAGAAATATCCACCAATGGATCGCGCGATTTGGGAGTACAATCCATTGACATTTACAGGGGGCGAGGGCGTATTGCAACCGCGTTATTTCTTACCTAGCGGTTTGTTTGAATTTACGTCCAATGTTGCGACAGCAACCAACGAAAGTACCGGTAAGTTTAGTGCGATGACGGATGGTGATCCAAATACCTATTGGCATACTTGCTGGTCTGGCTGTTCTATCCCGACGACTTTACCTGTGGAATTAACCATGAATATGAAGGAAGTCAATGTCTTTAAAGGCTTTTATTACAAAAATAGAGCAAATGCGACCTTCGCGACTAAGGTTAAAGTTTTTATTAGTAAGGATAACAAAAACTGGACTGATATGGGTCAATATGTGTTGGGTAGCGCTTCCCAAACAACGGCTCAGAATGCAGCAATGAAAGAGTTTACTTTTTCGAACCTCGTGGAGGCGCAGTACGTGAAATTTGTGTTCCCTGATCCAAATACTGGCGGAGCAGTACACGTGGCGATTGCCGAATTAGGGGTGTTTTACGATATATAAACTTAAGTTATGAAAAGATTATTCAATATAAAGAAAGCCTTAGTTCTTGTCGTTATCGCGGCGTCTTTGTTGGTTGGTTGTACAAAGTACGCTAATCCACCTGCCATGTATGAAGACTATGAGCAGAATTTGCAACAACCGGTTAAACGGAAGGTGCTTTTTATCTCCATTGATGGGTTGGTAGGACAGGAATTAAAAAAGAGCGTGCCGAGTAATATTTCAGAATTACTCAAGACAAGTAAGTATACGTTTAATGCTCTTGCTGATGAGAATACCAGCAACCCATCTTCTTGGATGACCATGATGAGTGGAGTGACATACTCCAACCATCATATTATCGATGAGTCTTATATTCCAAGACCAAATGAAGATGATCCACATGAAAATGTCGCCGGTTATCCGTCTATGTTGTATCGTATCGCTACCGTAGCTCCATCGACGAAGACAACAGTAGTCTCACGATCGGTTACCTTGAATGACAAGCTCCTTGTTAGTGCGAATGAAACATATAACGGAGCTACTGATGAAGACGTCAAGAAGAAGGTGCTAGACTTGTTTAATACCAAGAACAGCGACTTTATGATTGTACAATTTACATCTTTATTGGATGCAGGAGAAAAGGGTGGCTTTACAGTGAGCAATAACGATTATGCAAATGCTTTAAAGAAAGTCGACGGCTATATCGGCGAAATAGCTAAAGGATTGGCTGCTCGCAAAAACTATCAAAATGAAGATTGGTTAGTGATTTTAACATCAAATCATGGTGGAATTGGGAATTCTTATGGAGGAGGAACTCTACAGGAACGAAATACCTTTGCCATTTTTCAGAATAAAAACTTTAAAGGCGCTGAATTGACAGGTAAACCTATGAGTTATGTCAGGATGTGGGGATACGATGGTACTGGAAATAAACCGCTTGGTGTAAGAGCAGTAAGTGATAATTTGGGGAATTCAAGCGACTATGATTTGGCGACCACAAAGGAATTGACAATTTCTGCACGGTTCAGGTTTAATTTGAACAACACGATTATTTCATCAACCTACCAACCAAATACCTATAACTATTGGTACTCAGGTATCTTCGGTAAAGATTCGAATACCTCGCTAGGTACCCCGGGGTGGATGTACTTTACTTGGGGAAATGATTTGCAAGTGAAGATCAGTGATGGTGTTAAGGAGGCCACTTGCCAAACAGCGAAAGTCAATGGCGAATGGTATACGATGACCACAGTCATCAAAGCGATCGGAAATGACCAAGTAAATATCAAGATTTATAACAATGGTACATTAGCCCAAGAAACGACTACGTCTGGAATGAATGTGGCCAATATCAAAACAAATGATCCCTTGATTTTTGGGTATAGACCAAGTATATCGTACGATTTGGTCGATTTTGATATGTCTAATGTATCGATCTTTAATAAAGCATTTACCCAAGATGAAATCCGTAACTCGTTATGTTCCGCGGAAGAATTGACGAAGTCTCCTTTTGCCAATAACCTGAAAGGGTATTGGAAGATGTCACCTGCAGAGGGCGGTTCGATTCAGAATGAGGTAGCAGGCAAAAGTGCCATGGGACTTAGTGGGGATTTCCAATCTAGAATGACCTCCGAAGTAGTACCTTGTGATTTGGGTGACAATGCGGTATTTATTCAGGCAGCAGACTTTTTCCCACAAATTTTTTATTGGTTGGAAGTGCGGACATTAAAAGATTGGCAATTGGAAGGGCAGGTGTTTTTAAATAAATACGAAGTAGAGTTCCTCTTGCCAAAGCAATAAGAAAATAGATTATAAACTAAGCTCCATCGTACTGGTGGAATAAACGTTATTTAAAGATGAAAAGGAATTTTAAAATGAGCTGGGCATTTAATGTCATTTTAGGAGCTTTTTTGCTAAGTATGGGGAGTTGTAAAGAAGAGGAACTTATCTTTCCGAAGCAAGGGGATCAAGAGGCCATTGTGACGGAGACACGTCCAACAGCAAGACCCACAAATTTGACTTTTGTATCGGCTTTTAACCAAAAATTAGAAATACATTGGCCTGCTTTATCCGATCGCGTCGTTAAAGCAGAGATTCGCTATACCGAGGGAGCTGAGGAGAAAGTGATTACGGTGAGCAAATTTGATGAGCCGACAGTTATCACTCTCAAAGATTATAAGGATTATACGGTTACAGTTCAATATTTCACTTCGGACGGAACAGCATCAAAATTAAGTAAGGCTTCATTGAAGCCCGGACCTTATGAAGCGGCCTATAAACTTACTGAACTTACGTTGGAACCCGTTCCAGGAGGAATAAAATTTGTATTCCCTAAAACTTCAGATCGAGCCATTACAACAAAAATTAGCTATGAACTTGATGGGAAAGAGATCGTTCGAACCTTTGATTCGAATAAAGAGAGTGAGGTCGTTATCTCGAATCTGACAGACGAATCCAAGGAATTAGCTTTCAAGATCTTAACTATGGATGAAGAATTGAAAGTAGCAATTGTGGACGAGCGGAAGCAAGCGCCCGGAGTATTAGCTTATAAAGGAATAATAAAAACAATGGTTGCCTTTATGGATGGAAATAATGGGGGGCTGGCTTGGACAAATTCGGCCAAGGATCCGGCTACCATTATCGTGAGCTACCAATTGAATGGCGTGGCGAAAACTGTACGGATAGATAACAACACAGATGTCGAAAAAAGATTATTATTCGACATTCAGGGTAAGCCTACAGTTTTTACTTTTACAGTAGAAACGGATGGCCTGACCTCGCGCTTGCAATATGCTGAAGCAAAAGGACCCACATTGTTGAGTAGATCGAGCTGGTCTGCGGAGGTATCTTCGACCGAATCCAATGAGGGGGCGGCAAATGGGAAAGCGAGCTCGTTGATTGATGATAATATCGGGACATATTGGCATTCAACCTGGTCTTCGTCAAATAATCCGGTCTACCCACATTGGTTTATAGTTGATTTGGGGAAAGTGGAAAATTTTGCGCAGTTTGGAATGATACGGCGACATAATAATAATACAGGTGGTTTTAAAACATTCAATATTGAAACGTCATTGGACAAAGCGAGTTGGACTATGGTTGGTAAAGATCTATTTTTTGATTCGGCTGGTCCAGCAGTCTGGCATGATTATAATGTATCGATGGTTAAAGCCAGGTATGTCCGTATAACTATGACGGCGCCGATGAGTTCTACTGCGACATCAACGCATTTGGCGGAATTTAGAGCTGCGGGATATGCCCCGATAGTGCTTAAATAATTCGTTTTTAATCTAGAAAAGGAAAGACAACCCGGCTAATCCTTATACCGGGATAAGATGTCTGATTTGAATTTCCCCAGCGAGTGAATGACTTTCTGGGGATTTTTTTGGCTCTTCCGATGAGTAACAGAAGGATTCTAATCCAACAAGTATTTCGATGGGATCCTAAAACCATAAGCTAAGTGAATCGTATTCCTACTTTTCTGGGCGTTCAGATCTTGGACTATTGAAGATACAGCGATAGTAAACAAGCTGACCGGTGTTGCAGACACCTTAGATAGTAATACAGAATCCTTTGGCCTTACTGTTGTTGAAAAATTTGATCTGCTTGGATGCCGCAGTACTATCTATTGAAACAAATGGATCCCAATAGAGCGTCATGCGATTATCCTCCAGAATTTGTTCTTTATCAGTCTCTTCGGAGTAGTCGCGTTGTGTGAACTGCTTGATAGGCATATAACCCAATATGGTCTGTTCATATAGGTATTTACCAAAATCTCGATCTTTTTCTGATGGTGCTAGTTCGAAAATTAAGACTGCTGCGGCTCCGTTTGCAGGCGGAAATGAGCGATAACATTATCGGTAGGAATGTAATAATCTCTGTCGGTGTGGATATAAATGCTGCGATTTTGCGCATTTAAGTATAACGCAGCAAATAGGGTAATGATGGTGAGTAAAACAGGACGCATCGTTTTCAAATTTTAGATTACTGATTTTTTTGATAGCGCTTTTTATATTCTTATTGTATCTTATTTGAAACCGAATTTTCGAGGGAAATAGGTTAAAGTCAATATAAAGTATTGCGTTAAATTATTGCGATAGCCCTGTGTAAATTCGGTAAGTCCATTACTAATATATAACCCTTTATTCTCCTTGAGTAAATCATAGGCGGATAATTTTAGTTCTAGATTATTTCCCGGGAGTAAACGATATGTTGTATTCATGTTCCAGATGAAAGCATGATCTTTGTAATTGTTAGAGGAGGATAACCGACTTGTACCGTTACTATTTAGTTGCCAGCGTTTCGACAATGAATAGCTCATACTTATTCCCGAAGTCCAATAATTGGATACATAGTCATTGTTTTTTTTGGATAGTTTATTGCGCCGCGCATAATTGCTCAAAATCGACAACATGGCTAATAAGAGAATTATGGCCCTCATATTTCTTTAAGTTTATTGGTTAGGTTAAAATAAGTAATTAATTGGTTATAAAAAAATAGATAAAGAAATCAGTTTTTTGCGTAAAATACTCTAGGGATAATGTTTGTTTTTTCTAATAAAAAAGGAATCTACCTCAGTATTTTATGTGTTTGGATAGGGGGCTATAGGGGTTGTATTCCTGGGCGAGGATCTAAGCACCTAGTTTTAGCCGTTAATCTAATTGTATATTATTTATTAATGGCTTTCTATGCACAGTTTAAAGCTACTGGATTTTGAGTGCGACAGATAGTGCGACAGATTATACTGCTTGTGAATTCCAATTTTTGATCGCTTGTTCCTTCATATTACCGAGTTTTGGTTTAATAGAATGCTAGTTCAGCTCTCGTTCCTGGCTGGAAAGGCTTCTTAGCAGCCAATCTCAAAGATATTTCTGCAACTTATTAACGTTTTCTGGCGCCTGGCGCAAATTCGACTTCGGCAGTAATACCCGCGGTTACCTATTATATTGGTAATAGTATAGCTGTTCTATTTATTCGCTTTTATTTAGCTCTTCTTTAAGCTAGATTTTAACTGGTATTAAGCTAGCTATTAGCTAGGTATAATTTAGCTTATACCTAAGCAAAACCTAACTAAAACCTAGGTAAAGCTTATACTAAAGTAAAAGTTGATCAAAGTTTACAGTAAGCTAATCCCTGGACCAAAATTACAGAACCGGGAGTCCTCCGTAAATTCCAAACTGAACCAAGTGCAGATACTGGTAGACGGTTTTGTTGCTTTTCCTATAACTACAGGCCGGATGCTGGATACTGCAAGCCCTGCCATCCTCTGTTCCTTTGGTTTCGGGTTTCAATTACATCCTATCTCTATTATATATATAGATATATCTAGGGCATTAAACGCTAGGCTGCGCTGTTGTTCTCTGTTTCGTTGCGTTTTCATTGCCTGATCCCGCTATTTGCCCCATTTTGGCGGCTGGATCAGCTATTCTACAAAAACAATCCACCAAGTTC